>JBJTVI010000407.1:0-8188 GCA_046081145.1 Rubrivivax sp. | reverse complement strand
CACCCGAGCCGGCGAAGTCGAGGGTCCCGTTGCCCAGAAGGCTCTGGGCTGTTCCCGCGTTGGTGCCGGTGAAGTAGAGCGCGGTCACCGCCGCTGCGGCGCGCAGGCTCAGGGTAGACCCCGAAAGGGTCAGGCCATCGAGCACGGTCAGGCTGGCACCATCGGGAATGTCCAGGTTGGCGGCCAGCGTCGTCGCCCGGAGCGTGCCCCCGCTGGCCGTCACGAGGCCGGCTCCACCCAAGGTGATTCCCTGCATCGAGCCAGCAACCCCGATTCCCGAACTGGAGCTGAGCAGCCCGGTACCCGTCACCAGGCCAGGAGCCTGCTGGTCGAAGGTGCTCGTGGAGAGCTTGGTGGTGCTTGCGAGCGTGACCGTCCCGCCTGCCTGGACGAAGCCCCCTGGCACGCTGAGGGTGCCGGTAGCAATGTCGAGGGTACCCCCGGCCTGGTTCGTGAAGGACAACGATGCGCCAGCTCCGACGGTTTGAGTGGTGGCGCTTCCTGCCACCTTGACGATCCGGCCTGCATTCACCAGAGCGTGGCCAGTGGCGCCCGTCACGCCAATGGGCGTGATGGCGGTGCCTTGCAGGTTGATGCGGCCGCCTGTCTTGTTCGTCCAGGTCGAGGCCGCAGCGAAAAAGCTGACGACACCAGCCCCGGAGATGTTGACCGTACCGAAGTTGTCCCAGTTCTTGCCCAATGCCGCGCCCGAGGCCGTGACAGAGGTGGTGCCCTGCGTGATGAAGCGACCGGTGCCGACCAGGCTGGCGTTGCCAGACCAGGTCACGTTGCCCGTTACCGTGGCATCGCCCGTGCCACTCAGGGTCCCGCCGACCAGCGCAGCGGTGCCGATGGTGGCTGCTCCGTTGAGCGACACGCTGCCGCTCGTCAGGCTGAGTTCCGTGATGCTGGAGGGCCCCTGCAACGCCAGCGCGCCATCGAACGCCCAGCCTTGCACCGTGGCGATCGACAGCGAGGCGGCCCGGATCACCACGTTGCGTTCGAACCCGCTTCGCAAGGTTCCGGCAGCCGTTAGCACGCCGCTTCCCAGGTCGATCGTCGTGGTGGAGAACCGGACGGGGTTCTCGAAGGTGGTGTGGTCGCTGACCCCATGCACGAGGGTCAGGTTCAGGCCGCCGCCGCCAGTGCTCGTGATGTCGGCGTTGATGTAGATCTGCCCGATGGCCTGATGGGTGAGCGTGGCGAGCGCACCCGAGGACTTGGTGATCGGGGAGTTGACCTTGATGTAACCCGAGCCCGACTCGGGCAGGAAGGGGTTCACGGGATTCGTCACCACCGTGAAGTTGGTGCCGTTGTTGAGGGCAGACTCGATGACCGAGGGCTGGATCAGGGTCTCGATCGGTCCTGGGGAGACGCCGCTGGCGATCAGGATGTCCTCGGGGTCGAGCAGCCACGTGCCAGGAGCACCCCGCGGAGCCGAAGCGTCGACAGCCCGGGTCGCATCCACGAAGCGCCGCCCGGAAGTCTCGACGAACCCCCCATCACCCCCCTGGGTCCCTCCGCGCGCCGTGATCCGCCCATGCACCCGCGCTGCATCATCGGCCCACAGGATCACGTACCCCCCGTTGCCAACGCCTGTCGCATCCGCCGCCACCCGCGCCGTCTCGTGCAGGAAGACCGACTGCGCGTTGGGCGCCCCGCCGAAGGCGCCTTGCTTCTCGCCGCCCACCAGCACGGTGCCGCCGCCGCCCGGGCCGCTGGCGTCCAGCATCAGGCCTTCGCCCAGCGTGATGTCGCGCGCGAAGATGCGCACGCGCCCGCCGGTGCCGAGCGTGCCGGGGGGCAGCACGTGGCGCGGGTCGGGCCCGGGGCCGGTGGGGGGCAAGGGCCAAGGCGTCTCGGGTGGCGTGGGGGCCTGCGGCGCCTCGCCGGCAGCGCCTGCCCTGGCCGGCACGGCCGACGGGCCCGGCGCGCGCGGCAGGGCCTCCGGCACGGGCCAGGCCGTGGCCGTGTGGGCGGCGGCCGCGTGATCGGGTTCGGTGGCCTCCTGCAGCCGGCCGGTGGCCGCCACGATGGCGCTGCGGCTGGCATCGAGCACGGCCGGGCCACCGAAGGTGGGGGCGCGGGGCCCGCTGCCGCTGCCGTCGCGCGCCACCGTTGCAGCCACCGGCGCGGGGCGGCTCGAGCCGGCGTCGGTGGGCGGCGGCCCGACCACCAGCACGCCTGAACCGAGCCGATCCCCGGGCGGGGTGCCCGGCAGGGGCCGGGGCTGCGTGGGCGCCAGGCCGGGGGTCACGTCGATGCGGCCCTGCACCACGGCCTGCTCGCCAGCCAGGATGTCCACCTGCCCGCCGCGTGGCACGCCCGCCTCGCTCAGGCCCTGCGCCCCGATGCGCCCGGTGGGCGTCTGCTCCACCTTGCGCGCGGCCTTGAGCAGCACCTGCCCGTTCTCGCCCAGCACGGCCGTGCTCGCCTGCAAGGTGCCGGCGTTGCGCACGAGCCCGCCTTGCATCACGATGCGCCGGGCTACCACCTCGCCGAGGTTGATGGCCTGCGATTCGGGCGCGGTCACCTCCCAGGCCACCTCGGGGGTGCGCGGGTTGACGAGCGAGACGCGTTGCCCGGCAGCCAGGATCACCTCGCCCTCGGGCGTGTGGATGAGGCCGCTGTTTTCCACCTGCGGCGCCACGAGGTACACGAAGCCGCCACGCGGTGTGCTGATGCGCCCCTCGTTGCGGATGGCGCCGGCCCCGGCGCCAGCGCCGGGCTCACCGAAGTTCAGGCGGCCGGCGTTGAAGTCGGCGTCAGAAAGCTTGAGCGTGGAGACGACGAGGCCCGCCACGTCCACGCGCGCGCCCTTGCCGAAGGCCACCCCGTTGGGGTTGATGAGAAAGACGCGCCCGTTGGATTCGAGCGTGCCCAGGATCTGGCTCGGATCGCCCCCGGCGACGCGGTTGAGCACCTGGCTCGTGGCGCTAGGCTGGACGAAGCGCGTCGTCTCGTCCGCGCCGATGCCGAAGTGGCGCCAGTTGATGATGGTGCCGTCGCTCGTGGTGACGGTGAGCGTGCTGCCCTGCTGGCGCAGCACCGCCTGGCCCTGCACCACCTGCGCGCCGCTCGGGTTGGGGCGCACCGGGGCGGTGGCCACCAGGGCCGCAACGGCCAGTGCCAGCGCGGTGGGCCGGGGGTCGAAGGGGCGTGACGGGGCACGCCGACCAGCAGGCGGCTGAACGCGCGTTCGCAGCGGTGTGCGGTCACCGTGCATCGTCGTGAGCCTCTGGCGGGCCTCCCTGGACGTGGCCTTTCGCCCCCGTGTGGCGATGGGCGCACGTGCCTGCGCGCCCCCGGGAGAAAAGTCGACGGAGTCTTCCGGTGTTTGCGAGCGAACTCAACACCCTGAATGCGGGGGAAAACGCGCACCCGGGGCGCTCCCGGGGCCAGGCATGCACCAGTTGGGGCCGCCCATGGCCCTTCAGAGGGGGTAGTCGGCCCCGGCGTGCACGAATCCGGTGCGTGCGGGCGAGACGCCCTCGGCCCGAATCGCCGCCCCCACATCCACCCGCACGGAGAAGCCGCGCGGCCGAAACACGCGAACGCCGATGCCGGCGCCGGCCAGCGAGGCGCCCGTGAGCTCCCCGGGCAGGGCCTGCAGCCTGCGCACACGGCCGGCATCGGCAAACACGAGGCCGCTGATCTCCAGGGCCGAGCCTTCGCTCCAGGCCCGCGGCGGCGTCTGCCACTCGAAGGACAGGCGCTGGCCGACATCCCCCGTGACGAGCCGCCCGTCGAAGCCGCGCACCGAGCCGTCACCCCCGATGCCGAACTGCTCGGCCGGCACGAGCGCGTCGCGCGTCCACTGCCCGCTCCAGGAGGCGGTGGCGGTGCCCGCCTCCCAGGCGCGGGTGGCGGTGGCGGCGCCGCGCACGATGGCGTAGTGGGGGTTGGCGCCGGCACGCAGGCCCGGGCTCGCGAACACGGCTGCCGCGCTCGAGCCGCTGCCGGGCTGGTTACGCGAGGCCACGATCTGGCCGCTCAGGGCCGAGGCCTCGCCGCGCCAGGTGGCGGCCGCGCCGAGCTGCAGCGGGCGCAGCTCGATGTCGGGCACGAGGCTCGCCCCCCCGACGGCCGTGGTGACGCTGCTTTGCACGAGTTTGGATTCGAAGCCCGCCCACACGCGCGGCTCCACCGTGCCCCAGCGGTGCAGCAGCCGCACCACGCGCAGCGAGAGGTTCAGGCCGCGGCTGGAGAGGAAGTACTCGCCCGCCACCGTGCGCACGCTGCCCGAATCCACGCTCGAATGCACCGCCGAGGCCTCGAGCATCAGGCCCGCGGGGTACAGCGGCACACGTGCCGAGAGCGAGGCGATGCGTACCTCCTCCAGGAACTCGGGCGAGGTCTGGAGCTGCGCGGTGGCCACGATGTCGCGGTCGAGCAGGTTCATGTGCTGCACGGCCAGCGAGACGCGCATGCGCCCGGTGCTCGGGGTGCCGGTGTTGTCCATCGAGAGCTGGCCGATGAGGGCGGGCCGGTCGGCCACGCGCAACACCGCGGTGAGCTGGCCATCGGCCTCGGTGCGCATCGTCACCTGCATCTGGCGCCCGGGGTTCTCGTTGGCCAGGCGCAGCTGGCGCGAAAGCTCGAGATCCGAGGGCGTGCGGCCCTCGGCCAGGCCGGGCACGGCGCGGCGCACGTTGCGCGCGCTGCGCTGCTGCACGCCGGCCACCTCCACCTTGCCCAGGCGCAGCTCCTCCACCTGCAGCCGCACCACGCCCTGCAGCAGAGCCTGCTCGGGCACCGTCACCTCCACCGAGGCGATGCCCGCGCGCTCGTAGGCGGCGCGCACGGCATCGGCAGCGGCCTCGATGTCGGCGAAGGTGCGCTGCTCGCCCGTGTAGCGCGCCAGGCTCTCCTCGAGCACCTCGGCCTGCAGCAGCGTGGCGCCTTGCACCGAAAAGCCGCGGATGGCAAAGCGCGGCACGGCCGACCCCGTAGCGCCGCCTGCAGCGCCTGCCAAGCCGAGGCCGTGACGAGGCTGCCCGGGGAGGCGTGCGCGGCCGGAGCGAAGCCCAGCGCGAGGAGGCTCACCGAGAGGGCGGAGAGGGCGGAGAGGGCGGAGAGGGCGGAGAGGGCCGAGAGGGACGAGAGGGCCGAGAGGGCAGAGCCAGCCGAGAGGGCCGCACGCGCCGAATGGGCCGGGAGGATGCCCGAGGCGCGGCAGTCGCGCCGCCCGCCCGGTGCGTACGGGCGGGCCCGGTGGCGGATGGCGTGGGCGGTGGTGTGCATCGGCTCCCCCTGGTGGCCCCCCGGTTCCCCGCGGGGCCGACCGCCGGCATTATCCGGGTATGCGGATTTCCTGGGGAGCCTTCTCCACACCTCGCCGGCGCGCCACCCTGGCCTGCGCCGCGCTGACGCTGGCCGTGACGCTGGCGCTGGTGCCTGCCGCGCTCACGCCCGAGCGCGCTCCCGAGCCGCTGCAGCGGCTCGAGCTGTGGCTCTATGACCTCTTCGTGCGCGCCAGCCTCGCCCCGAGCCCGAAGCCGGCCGTCACGATCGTCGCCATCGACGAGCCGAGCCTGGCCCGCGAGGGCCAGTGGCCCTGGCCGCGAGACCGCCTGGCTACGCTCGTGCGCACGCTCTTCGACACCTACGGCGTGCAGGTGCTGGCGCTGGACACGGTCTTCGCCGAGGCCGACCGCAGCGACGCGCCAGCGATCCGCGCCGCGCTCGAGCGCGCACCGCCGGGCGCCGACCCCGCGCTGCGTCGGGAGCTCGAGGCGGTGCTGGCCCGGCTGGACCGTGACGCCATCTTCGCGCAGGCCCTCGAGGGCCGGCAGGTGGTGCTGGGCTACTACTTCACCCGCGTAGCGGGCCAGGCCACGGGCGCGCTGCCCGAGCCGGGCTGGTTCCCGCGCGAGGGCGCGGCCGAGCTGGGCATCGCGGCGCCGGAGTTCCCGCGCTACGGCGGGAACCTGGCCGAGCTCGTGCAGGCCGCGGGCGCCGCGGGCCACTTCACCAACGCCGTGGACGTGGACGAGGTGACGCGCCGGGTGCCCATGGTGGTGGCGCACGGGGACTTCCTCTACACCTCGCTGGCGCTGGAGGTGCTCTCGCAGCTGGCAGGCAAGGCGCCCATCTTCGTGCCGCCCGGGCGCCCGGGCGAGCCGGCCTCGACGCTGCAGATCGGCGAGCGCTTCACGCTGCCCATCGACCCCGCCGCGCGCGTGCTCGTGCCCTTCTACGGGCCGCCGGGCACGATCGAGACCGTCTCGGCAGCCGACGTGCTGGAGGGCCGGGCCGACCCCGCGCGGCTGCGCGGGCGCGTGGCCATCTTCGGCCCCACCGCGCCGGGCCTGCGCGACAGCGTGCCCACGCCGGTGGGGGGCACCCGCGTCTTCCCGGGCGTGGAGGTGCATGCCTCTGTCATCCAGGGCGCACTGGACAACCGGCTGCCCAGCCAGCCCTGGTTCACCAATGCCGCGGTGCTGGCGCTGCTGGTGGCGGTGGCCCTCGTCATGCTCGTGGCCGCGCGCGGCCTGCAGCTGCGCGGCTTTGCCCTGGCCGCCGCCACGCTTGCGCTGGTGCTGCTGGCCGCCGGGTGGCTGCTGTGGTCGCGCGAGCGCTGGGTGCTGCCGCTGGCGCTGCCGCTGGTGCAGCTGGCACTGCTCTTCGTGGGGCTGAACCTGCTGGCCTACCTCTTCGAGACGCGCGGGCGGCGCGCGCTCGGCCAGCTCTTCGGGCAATACGTGCCGCCCGAGCTCGTGCAGGAGATGAACAACGACCCCGCGCGCTACGGCATGTCGGGCCGCGGCGCCGAGCTCAGCGTGATGTTTGCCGACGTGCGCGGCTTCACCACGCTGTCCGAGCAGATGCAGCCGCAGGCGCTGGGCGAGCTCATGAACACGCTGCTCACCGAGCTCTCGCGCGTCATCCGCGCCGATCACCGCGGCACCATCGACAAGTACATCGGCGATTGCGTGATGGCCTTCTGGGGGGCACCCGTCTCGCGCCCCGACCACGCCTTGGCCGCCGTGGCCGCTGCGCTGGGCATGCAGCAGGCCCTGGCGGCGCTGATCCCCCGGCTCACGCTGCCTGGCGGGGCGCAGCTGGCGGTGGGCATCGGCATCAACACCGGTGCGGCGGTGGTGGGCAACATGGGCTCGGCCTACCGCATGGCCTACACGGTGCTGGGCGACACCGTCAACACCGCCTCGCGCCTGGAGGGGCTCACCAAGGCCTACGGCGTGGGCATCGTGGTCGGCGAATCGGTGCGGCAGGCCGCGGGCGCGGAATTCGTCTGGCGCGAACTCGACCGCGTGCGCGTCAAGGGCCGCGACACGCCGCTTTCCATCCACGAGCCCGTGGCCCGTGCCGAGGAGGCAAGCCTGGCGCAGCGCGAGCAGGCCCAGCGCCACGAAGCGGCGCTGGCAGCCTGGCGCGAGCGCCGCTTCGACGAATCGCTGGCCGCCTGGCAGGCGCTGCAGGCCGAGCATCCCTGCGCGCTCCACGCGCTGTGGATCGAGCGCGCGCAGCGCCTTCGCGAGGCCCCCCCGGGGGCGGACTGGGACGGGGTCTACACCTTCGAGACGAAGTAGGCGGGCTTCAGTCGGCGGCCGCGCCGCTTTGCTGCAGCCGCCACATCCGCGCGTACGCCCCCTCGCGTGCGAGCAGCTCGGCGTGGGTGCCGCGCTCGGCCACGCGCCCCTGCTCGAGCACGACGATCTCGTGCGCGTCCACCACCGTGCTCAGGCGGTGCGCGATCACGAGCGCGGTCTTGCCGCGCGCCGCGCTGTGCAGCTCGGCCTGGATGGCGCGCTCGTTGGCCGAATCCAGCGCCGAGGTGGCCTCGTCGAAGATGAGGATCGGCGGGTCCTTGAGCAGCGTGCGCGCGATGGCCACGCGCTGCTTCTCGCCACCGGAGAGCTTGAGCCCGCGCTCGCCCACGCGCGTGCCGTAGCCCGCCGGGGTGGCCGCGATGAAATCGTGGATGTGGGCCGCGCGCGCGGCCGCCTCGATCTCCTCCTGCGAGGCGCCGGCGCGGCCGTAGCCGATGTTGTAGGCCACCGTGTCGTTGAAGAGCACGGTGTCCTGCGGCACGATGCCGATGGCCGCGCGCAGGCTGGCCTGCCTCACCGCGCGCAGATCCTGCCCGTCGATGGTGATGGCCCCGCCCCTGACGTCGTAGAAGCGGTAGAGCAGCCGCGCCAGGGTGGACTTCCCCGCTCCCGAG
>JBJTVI010000406.1:0-3371 GCA_046081145.1 Rubrivivax sp. | reverse complement strand
GCCGATCACACGCAGGCGAGCATCGACGACCGCCATAGGGTCGGATGCGACGCCCATCTTCGCCGTGCCGAAGGGGTGGAAGATGGTGGTGCCGATGTCGCCGGCCAGCCGCGCGAGTTCCTCGTCGCTCTCGTACTGCGGCCCGGGCTTGAGTTCGCGCGGGGCGTAGGGTGCCAGCGCGGGTTGCGCCACGATGCGTCGCGTCAGGCGCAGCGACTGTGCGGCCACCTGCCTGTCCTCCTCGGTGCTCAGGTAGCCCGGCTCGATGAGCGGGGCGGCGGCCGGGTCGGCACTGCGCAGCCGCACCCGCCCGCGCGAGCTCGGGTTGAGGTTGCACACGCTGGCGGTGAAGGCCGGCACGCGGTCCAGCGGCTCGCCGAAGGCGGGCAGCGACAGCGGCTGCACGTGGTACTCGAGGTTGGCCCAGCGCCTCTCCGGGCCGGAGCGGGCAAAGGCGCCCAGTTGCGAGGGCGCCATGCTCATCGGGCCGCTGCGCCGCAGCAGGTACTCCAGGCCGATGGCCGCCTTGCCCCACACCGAGTGGGCCAGCGTGTTGAGCGTGCGCACCCCCTGCACGCCGTAGACGGCGCGGATCTGCAGGTGGTCCTGCAGGTTCTCGCCCACCCCGGGCAGCTCATGCCGCGGCGTGATGCCCAGGGCCTGCAGCGCATCGGCTGCGCCGATGCCCGAGAGCTGCAGCAGCTGCGGCGAGCCGATGGCCCCGGCGCACAGCACCACGCCGCGCGTGGCTGCCACGCGTGCCGGCGCGCCCCGCGCGGGCAGCAGCTCCACGCCCGCGCAGCGCCAGGGCGCCTGGCCGCCGGGCTCGAGCACGAGCCGGCTCACCTGGGCGCCCGTCCAGATCTCGAGGTTGGGCCGCCTGGCCGCCGGGCGCAGGAAGGCCTTGGCCGTGTTCCAGCGGATGCCGGCGCGCTGGTTGACCTCGAAGTAGCCCACGCCCTCGTTGTCGCCGGTGTTGAAGTCGGAGCGGGCCGCAAGCCCGGCCTGCTGGGCCGCCTGGGCGAAGGCGTCCAGGATGTCCCAGCGCAGGCGCTGGCGCTCCACGCGCCACTCGCCACCGGCGCCATGCAGCTCGCTGGCGCCGCGCCAATGGTCTTCGTGGCGCAGGAAGAGCGGCAGCGACTCCTCCCAGCCCCAGGCCGGCTCGCCAGTGAAGGCAGCCCAGTTGTCGTAGTCGCGCGCCTGGCCGCGCATGTAGATCATGCCGTTGATGCTCGAGCAGCCGCCCAGCACCTTGCCTCGCGGGTAGCGCAGCCGCCGTCCGTTCAGGCCGGGCTCCGCCTCGGTGTGGAACATCCAGTCCGTGCGTGGGTTGCCGATGCAGTAGAGATAGCCCACCGGGATGTGGATCCACAGGTAGTCGTCACGGCGCCCGGCCTCCAGAAGCAGCACCCGGCGCGAGGGGTCCGCACTCAGCCGGTTGGCCAGCAGGCACCCGGCCGTGCCGGCACCCACCACGATGTGATCGAAGGTCGGGATCGTGTCGGACATGCGCTGGATCCTACGCCCCTGGGGCCCGCACCCGCCCCAGCCCCAGCCTAGGGATGGCCCCGGCGGCCGCGCCGCGGCAAGCTCGGCACGGCCGCTGAACGTTGTTCGAAAACCACATTGCGCCTTGACGGGAATGCCAATCTCGTATTGTGCAATCGATAATGCGCCCGCCGTGTCTAGACGCCGCGTCTGAAGCTGATGGGTTCACGCTGGGTTGTAGCTCGACATGTAGGTCTTTCTTGTGTGTGACATTCTTTTGTGATTGAGGGCTCCCCGTGGGAAACAAGCTTTACGTAGGCAACCTGGCGTATTCGGTGCGTGACGATTCGCTCACGCAGGCGTTCGCGCAATTCGGCACCGTCACCTCGGCCAAGGTGATGATGGACCGCGAGACCGGCCGCTCCAAGGGCTTCGGCTTCGTGGAGATGGGCTCGGACGCCGAAGCCCAGGCTGCCATCAACGGCATGAACGGCCAGCCCCTGCAGGGGCGTCCGCTCGTCGTGAACGAGGCCCGCCCGCGTGAAGAGCGCCCCGGCGGCTTCGGCGGCGGCGGTGGCGGCCGCAGCTACGGCGGCGGCGGTGGTGGCGGCTATGGCGGTGGCGGTGGTGGCGGCGGCTACGGTGGCGGCGGCGACGGTGGCCGCAGCCCCTACGGTGGTGGCGGCGGCGGCGGCCGCGGTGGCTACGGTGGTGGCGGCGGCAGCGGCGGTGGCGGCGGCTACGGTGGTGGCGGCGGCGGTGGCCGTGGCTACGGCGGTGGTGGCGGCTATGGCGGCCGCAGCAGCGGCGGCCAGGGCGGCGGCGGGTCGGGCGGGTACTGATCCCCCACGCCACTTTGCAGGCTTGCGGGCCTGCGAGGTTTGCCAGGGCCGGTTCATCCGGCCCTTTGTGTTTGTGCGCCAGTTCATCCGGCCCTATGTGCTTGTACGCCGGTTCATCCGGCGCTTTGCCCGGGTGCGGCAGCCCCGTGCAACCGCCCTAGAAACGCTCGGGCCGGATGACCTGCACGTCGCTGAACCACACGGCCACGCTGTAGTGGGGCGCATAGTCGGCCAGCACGCGCGCCGCTATGGCGTCGGCCACCGATTCATCGCAGATCACCTTCATCTCGATCGTCCGGTCGGAGGCCCAGGCACCTTCGCGCACCCCCTCGCGACCGGCGCTGCGCACCTCCTGGATCGTCCAGCCCTGCGCGCCGAGCTCGCGTGCCTCCTGCACCAGGGCCCTCTCGAGTTCGGCCTCGGCCACGACGACGAGCAGTTTCTTCGGATGCCGTGGCAGCGTCATGCGGTCCACCTCCTGGCCAGTTCGATGTAGAGCGGGATGCCCACCACGATGTTGAAAGGGAAGGTCAGCCCGAGCGCGGCCGTGATCGACAGCGCCGGGTTGGCCTGGGGCACGGCAATGCGCATGGCCGTGGGCGCCGCGATGTAGCTGGCGCTGGCCGCCAGCGTGGCCAGCAACGCCACGCCTCCGGTGCTCAGCCCCAGCGCCACCCCGGTGGCCGCCCCCAGCAGGGCCAGCACGGGCGGCGCCCCCAGGCCCACCACCAGCAGCACCGGACCGAAGCGGCGCACCTCCACCAGCCGGGCGCCGGCCACCAGGCCCAGTTCGAGCAGAAACAGCGCCAGCACGCCCTTGAACGGGTCGATGAAGACGGCGCGGATCGGCTGCACCCCCGCCTCGCCTGCCACGGCGCCGATGGCCAGCCCCCCCACGAGCAACAGCACGCTCTTGCCAAAGAGCACGTCGTGCAGCAGCGCGCCGCGGCCTGCCCGCGCCGCACCGCGGGGCTCACGACCGACCGGGGCGCCCGGGCCGCCCGGGCCCGAGGGCCCGGCCGCCTCGCGCGAGGCGGC
>JBJTVI010000405.1:0-5008 GCA_046081145.1 Rubrivivax sp. | reverse complement strand
GCGCCGGCGCGGCACGGCCTGGATCGAGGGCTGTGTACCCCCCAGCCGGGCGAGCCGCCTCGCGCTCTCTCGCTCGATCAGCGCCTTCAGGCCTTCGCTCAGGATGGCGGTCCTGTCCATCGGGCCAGCCAGCCGGGTGGCTTTGGCCAGCAGTTCCTCATCGATGTTGAAGGTCGTGCGCATGTGCCGATCTCGACAGGTTAGGCATGACACATAGAATCATTCGATGCACCTCTCCGTGGCGAGGCTCTGGTCGCGCATCGCCCTCGAGGTCGGCCCAATGCCTGCCTATCCCGGGTTCGGGCCCCACCTGCCGTAGCAGAGAAAATCCCGCACCATCGACATCATGGCGCCCTCGGCGCGCAAGGCATCTTCTGCCAGCTCGAGAAAGCGCCGCTCATCGACGGCCACCGAAGCCATCGACCAGTCGCCAAAATCCCGCTTCGGGATGGCCGCCAGGCGCAGGACGAGGAAGTCCGAGTGCCGCGGGTCCGCTTCGATCTTCTTCAACAGGGCGTTGACCTCGGCGGCACCCCCTTCGAGCACCTGCAGGAACCATCCCGCATGCGTGACGAGCAGGCCCGTGATGCCGCGGCGGGGGTTGTTGACCAGGCAGGTCGACAGGAGCTGGTCGTAGGCGGCGCTGTCAATCAGGGAGCGGCTTCGGTACACCACCTGAATGAGTTGGCGGTCGAGAGCCAGGACCGATTCGTCGAAGGATGCGGGCATCGAGGCTCCTGAGGCGGGCGGTGCGTGTGCAATCGCGCCAAAATCATACGCCGCGCAAGGCGATCGGAGCCCGCTGGACTGCAATGGCCGAGATCAGGAGCGGGGCTGAGGCCACGCGGAGCCGGAGAACCCCTTCAGGACGCGCTCTGCGAACCCCCGTCGATCGGGATGATCTGCCCCGAGATCGAGCGCGCGGCCAGTGAGGCCAGAAAGACCGCCAGGGCGCCGATCTCCTGCGCCGTGGCAAAGCGCTTGACCGACTGGTTGGCCAGCGCCGCACGGCGCTCTTCGGCCACGCTGCGGCCGCTGGCTGCCGCGCGGCCCTCGAGCACGCGCTCGATGCGCGGGCCCTCCCTGCCCGTGGTTGGTGAGCGCTTTCTGCCCCTCAGCCCCCTCAGGCCGCCGCCTGCTCGTTGCCGATCGCCGCGCGGCGGAGCTGGTCGCGCTCCAGGCTCTCGAACAGGGCCTTGAAGTTGCCTTCGCCAAAGCCGCTGTCCTTCTTGCGCTGGATGAACTCGAAGAACACCGGCCCGAGCAGCGGCTGGCTGAAGATCTGCAGCAGCAGCCGCTTGTCGCCATCGGCCGTGGAGCCGTCGAGCAGGATGCCGCGCGCCTTGAGTTCGCCCACCGGCTCGCCGTGTCCGGGCAGCCGCTCCTCGAGCATCTCGTAGTAGATGTCGTTGGGCGCGGTCAAGAGCGGGATGCCAGCCATCTGCAGCGCATCGACGCTCCTCAGGAGGTCGTCGGTGAGCAAGGCGATGTGCTGGATGCCTTCGCCGTTGAAGCGCATCAGGAATTCCTCGATCTGCCCGCCCCCGGTCTTGCCCGACTCTTCGTTGAGCGGGATGCGGATCAGATCGTCGGGCGCCGTCATCGCGCGGCTGGTCAGGCCGGTGTATTCGCCGCGGATGTCGAAGTAGCGGATCTCGCGGAAGTTGAAGATGCGCTCGTAGAAGCCGCCCCAGAAGGCCATGCGGCCCTTGTAGACGTTGTGCGTGAGGTGGTCGATGACGCTGAAGCCGTGGCCCACCGGATGACGCGGCACGCCGGGCAGCCACTCGAAGTCGATGTCGTAGATGCTCTTGCCGTCCTCGAAGCGGTCGATCAGGTACAGCGGCGCGCCGCCGATGCCCTTGATGGCCGGCAGGCGCAGCTCCATCACGCCCGTGGGCAGCTCGATGGGCTGGGCGCCGAGCTCGAGCGCCCGCTGGTAGGCCTTGTGCGAGTCGCGCACCCGAAAGGCCATCGCACACGCGCTGGGCCCGTGCTCGGCGGCGAAGTACCAGGCCTGGCTGTGCTTCTCGCGGTTGACGATGAAGTTGATGGCGCCCTGGCGGTACAGCACCACGTCCTTGGAGCGGTGGCGGGCCACCAGCGTGAAGCCCATCTTCTCGAACAGCGACTCGATCAGGCCTGGAGTGGGCGCGGCGAACTCGACGAACTCGAAGCCGCACAAGCCCATGGGGTTGTCGTACAGGTCGGCCATGGTGTGTCCGGATGGAGGCTGAAGACGGCAAAACTTTAGGTCCGTCTGGGCGAAATGAGCTTTCATTTCAGCCGCATGGATGGCCTCATGATGAGATATCGTTTCTCATACCCTGGGGAAAAAGGAGAAAGAATCTTGCCAAGCGCCGATCTCGACGCCACCGACCGCCGCATCCTCGCGCAGCTGCAGCAAGGCGGGCGCATTTCCAACCTCGACCTTGCGCAGGCGGTGGGCCTGTCGCCCGCGCAGTGCCACCGGCGCCATCGTCGGCTGGAGGAGCAGGGCTTCATCCGCAGCTACGAGGCGCGGCTGGATGCGGCGCGGCTGGGCTTGAGCGTGATGGCCTACGTCCATGTGACGATGGAGCGTGGCCACATCCGCGAGGTGGCGAGGTTTCGCCAGCGCATTGCCGACATGGCGCAGGTGCAGGAGTGCTACGCCGTCACGGGCGACTTCGACTACGTGCTCAAGGTGGTGGAGCAAGACCTGAAGTCTTTGTCTGACTTCCTGCTCCAGACGCTGGCCCTGCTGCCGGGCGTGAACGCGGTGCGCTCCAGCATCTGCCTGGATGAGGTGAAATGCACGGCGGCGTTGCCGGTGCAGGCCTGAGCGTCGCGCCGCGCGCCTGTCTTCGTGCATCGCGAGCAGCGGCCGGCAGCAGGGGCAGCCGACAAATCAACCCCTACAGCGTCACCTGCCCTTCGATGCAGCTCACCACGTCGCCACCGATCCAGATCGTGTCGCCCTCCTGGTCCACGTACACCCGGCCGTCGCGGCCCAGTGCGTGGCCCTGGCCCGCCACGTAGCTCGGCGGCGCGAGGCCCGCGCCCACGAGCCACTGCGCCACGCCGGCGTTCAGGCTGCCTGTCACGGGGTCCTCGATCAGCCCGCCTGGCGTGGGAAAGAGCGCGCGCAGTTCGAAGGCGCACGGGCCGCCGGGCGCATGCGCGCCGACCAGGCCGAGCTTGAGGTTGCCGAGCCTCGCCGTATCGGGCCGCACCGCGCGCACCTGCGCGGCCGAGCTCAGCATCACCGCACACCAGTCCGGGCCGTTGTCCACCCATTGGTGGTGCAGCACATCGTCGTGCGTCACGCCCAGCCCGGCGACGATGTGCCCCAGGAGTTCGGCCTCCAAGGGCCCGGTGCGGCGCAGCGGCGGCGCGGCGAACGCCAGCCGCGTGCCGCGCCTGCGGATGCGCACGAGCCCCACGCCGCACTGCTGCACCACCTCATCGGGACGTTGGGGGGTGCCGCCTGCGGCCAGCCAGGCGTGGCAGCTGCCCAGCGTGGGGTGGCCGGCAAAGGGCAACTCGCCGGCGGGCGTGAAGATGCGCACGTGGTAGTCCGCGCCGGGGTCCGAGGGCGGCAGCAAGAAGGTGGTCTCGGAGAGGTTCGTCCATCGCGCGAAGGCGGCCATCGTGGCGTCGGACAGGCCGGCCGCCGCGTGCACCACGGCCAGCGGGTTGCCTTTCAGGGGCACGGCGCTGAAGACATCGAGTTGGTGAAAGCGTCGCTGCATGCCGGCATTGTTCCACCTACTCAGGTTTGCGTGCGGCTCCCGTGGGTCGACATGTCATTGCGAACGACCCCCCACACGCCGGCCACCACGAGCGCCAGCCCGCCAAGGGCGACCGCGCTGGCGGCCTCGCCCAGCAGCGTGACGGCCAGCGCGAAGGCGACCAGCGGCTCGGTCAGGGCCAGCGTGACGGCCGTGGCCGGCCGCACGTGGTGCAGCGCGAAGGTGTAGAGCAGGTAGGCCACGCCTGCCGTGACGAAGCCGGTGTACAGGACGGCCGCCAGATCGGGTGCGCCGAGGGCTGGCAGGCTTGCCTGCAGCGCGGCGGCCGGCACGGAAAGCGCCGCGGCCACCGCGAAGGTTGCCAGCGTGATCGTCGAGGCCGGTGCACGCCCCACCATGCGCGTGCTCAGCAGGGTATAGACCGCGTAGGAGAGGCCCGATGCCAGGCAGAGCACCACGCCCGGCCACGAGATCGCCAGCGCGCCGCCTCCCGCCGAGAGCAGCACCCCGCCGGTGACGGCCACCGCCGTGCCGGCCCACCAGGCGGCGGTTGGCCGATGGCGCTGAAACAGCGCCTGCAGCAGCCCCGCCCAGATCGGGCCGCTGCCCAGCGCGATGGCCGTGCCGACGCCCACGCCGGTGAGCTTCACGCCGGCGAAAAAGCTCAGGTTGTAGCCCGCCATGCACGCCCCGGCCCCGAGAAACGCCGGCGCCGACAGGCCTTGCCAGGCCCGGCGTGCCAGGCCGCCCGTGTAGGCGGCAACAGCCAGGAAGAAGAGCGTGGCACACACCAGGCGCAGGGCGCCGAACCACACGGGCGGCAGCAACCCCCCGGCCAGGGCCTGCGAGGTGCCGGCGGTGCCCCACAGGGCGGCCGCGCCGACGACGCAGGCCACGCCCAGGAGGGGGCGGGGAAGGATTTGCATGGCCAGCATCGTGCCACTGTGGTGGAGGGCTCGGTCCGCAAGGAGCCCCGTGGCACACGGACCCCGCCCAAGCCGGTCAGTGGGGGCGCAGGAGTGATTTCACGGGTAGTATCACGAGGTGAACACGGCTGCCAAGCTGCTCGCCTCGATGAGGCAAAACCCTTTGGACTGGCAGATTGCGGATCTGCAGACGGTTGCGCGCAAGCATGGCATCGAGTGGCGGCACCACAAGAGCAGCCACTGCGTGTTCATCCGGGCCGACGGGCGGACACTTCCCGTGCCAGCCCACCGGCCCATCAAGCCGATCTATGTGCGCAAATTCATCGAACTGGTGGAGGGAGCCTGACC
>JBJTVI010000404.1:0-2970 GCA_046081145.1 Rubrivivax sp. | reverse complement strand
CCACAGTCTGGGTTGATCACCTTTGGGGCGGCGATGCCGGGCTCGTCGATCTGCTCGAGCGGTCCGGCGTCCTGATGCATCCGTTCGTGGTCGGGGAACTGGCATGCGGCAACCTGCGCGGGCGCGAGTCGATCCTGGAGCTGCTGCAGGGTCTGCCGGCTGCCGTGGTGGCCAGCCCCGAAGAGGTGCTGACGTTCATCGGGCGACACCGCCTGCACGGCAAAGGAATCGGCCATGTCGATGCCCACCTGCTGGCATCGGTCGCGCTGACGCCCGGCGCAAGACTGTGGACGCGCGATGCCAGGCTGCGGCGGATGGCCGGCTCCCTCGGCTGCGTCCACTCGGAGTCGGCGCACTGAGGCGTGACGAACAGGCAGACCGGATCCTTGGCAACCATGTGCTGCCGCACAATGAGGGGAGCAGGTCTGCGAGCGTGCGGCGGCGGCCGGGGTCTCACGCGTCTGGTGGCTCACCCACGATTCAATGCACAGGCCATGCTGCTGTACAACCGCATCGCGCACAAGCGCGACATCCTGCAGTATCGGAAACTGATATGAACGAACCGCAAGTACCGACCCGCATGTCGGTTGCCGACGGCGACGCGCTGCCCTTCCCTGCCGGCCGGATCAGCAAGCAGGTGTTGAACACGCCCGGGCTCGAAGCGCGCTGGTATCGGCCGCCGAACCCGGATCCACAAACCCCGCACGATCGCGATGAGGTCTATGTCGTCGTGGCGGGCCAAGGCGAGTTCGTGAGGCATACCCTGCGCACGCCCTTCGGGCCTGGTGATCTGCTGTTCGCCGCCAAGGGCGAGTCGCACCGCTTCGAGAACCACACGCCCGACACGGCGGTGTGGGTGATCTTCGGCCCCGGCGCGTAGGCCGCGCCCGGCTGCACCCACGGGAGAACCACCATGATCCTGCACGACCTCAGCCCCGGCATGCACCCGCGCCGCGTGCGCATCTTCCTGGCGGAAAAGGGCGTGTCCATCGAGCGCCGCGAGGTGGACGCCGCAGGCGGCGCCAATTCGACATCGCAGTTCCTGCGGCTCAACCCGCTGGGGAAGCTGCCAGTTCTTGAACTCGACGACGGCAGCGCGATCGCGGAGTCGCTGGCGATCTGCCGCTACCTCGAGGCGATGCACCCGCAGCCGCCCTTGATGGGCCGCACGCCGCGGGAGGCGGCACACATCGAGATGTGGACGCTGCGCATGGACCACGAGCTCTCACGACCCATCGCCGAGGCCTTTCTGCACAGCGGCGAGTTCTACCGCGGCCGCATCGAGCAGGTTCCGGAGGTGGCGAACGGGTCGCGTGGCCGCGCGCGGCAGACGATGGCGTGGCTCGATGGGGAGTTGGCCGGGCGCCGCCACATCGCCGGGGACGACTACACGCTGGCCGACATCGTCGCGCAGTGCGCCTGCGTGCTGGGCAAGGCCACCGGCTTGCGCATCCCGGCGGAATTGACGCACCTGTCGCGCTGGTTTGCCGAGGTGACGGCCCGCCCGACGGCCCGGGCCTGACCCGGGCGTGCGCCCAGGACACCCGCGAGGAGACCTCCTTGTGAATCCCCTTTCACCACCCGGCGTGTGCTGCGTGATTGGCGCCGGCGACGCCACCGGCGCTGCGGTGGCCCGCCGCTTCGCCCAGGAGGGCTACACCGTGTGCGTGGCACGTCGCACCGAGGCGGCACTGCAACCGCTGGTCGATGAGATCACCTCCGCAGGAGGCCAGGCCCATGCCTATGCCCTGGACGCCCGGCGCGAGGAGCAGGTGGTGGCCTTCTTCGACCGCATCGAGCAAGAGATCGGCCCTGTCCAGGTGGTGGTGTTCAACGTGGGCGGCAACGTGCGCCTGCCCATCCTCGAGACGAGCGCGCAGAAGTACTTCAAGGTCTGGGAGATGTGCGCGATGGCCGGCTTCCTGACCGGCCGCGAGGCCGCGCGCGTGATGCTGCCGCGCGAGCGCGGCACGCTGCTCTTCACCGGTGCCACGGCCAGCCTGCGCGGGGCGGCAGGATTTGCCGCCTTCGCAGGCGGCAAGGCGGCGCTGCGGGCCCTGGCGCAATCGATGGCGCGCGAACTCGGCCCCAAGGGGCTGCACGTGGCGCATGTGGTGATCGACGGCCTGATCGATACCGCCTTTGCGCGCGAGCACTTTGCGCAGCGCGTGGCCGATGCCGGGCCCGACGGCGTCCTGAACCCCGAGCACATCGCGCAGGCGTACTGGTGGCTGCACAGCCAGCCACGCGATGCGTGGACCTTCGAGCTGGACTTGAGGCCCTCGGTGGAGCGGTGGTAGCCGCCTCGGTGCAACAGCGACCCTTGCGGTACAGGTCTGAGCCCGTGCATCTTGCCGCCCACCCTCGCCAGAGCCCAAGCGTGGACCCGCTGCCCCGCCGCGAACCGAAGCGCCGCCTCGTCCTGGGCGCCGTCGCCAGTTGCGCGCTCATGGCCGCAGGAAGCGGCACGGTGGCCAGCGAGGTGCATGGCTCAACGGGCAGGCCACCCGAAGCTGAGGCCGGCCCCCTTTCCCTGCGGATTGCCCGGCCTGAGGCACCACGCGTGGCCTGGGTGTTCAGCTCGGGCGGCCCGCGAGGTTTCGTTCACGTTGGCGTGCTCAAGGGTCTGGCTGCGCTCGGGCTGGAGCCGGACTTCATCGTCGGTGCGTCGGCCGGCGCGCTGGTCGGCACGCTCCGGGCGGCGGGACTCGGGGCGCGGCAGCTGGAGCAACTGGCCCTCGACCTTCAGCCCTGGGACGTCCTGCGCTGGAACCCTCGCGGGCCCGAGTGGCTTCATGGTGGCGGCCTGGCGCAGATCGTCAACGGCTGGCTGGGTGGCCGGTTGCTGCAGGAGCTGCCGATACCCGTGGCCTGCGTGGCGGTGCGCATCGACGATGGCGAGGTGCTGGCCTTCACCCGCGGAGACCCCGGCTTGGCCGTGCAAGCCTCTTCGGCCATCGTGGGGCAGCT
>JBJTVI010000403.1:0-7723 GCA_046081145.1 Rubrivivax sp. | reverse complement strand
CCTGGACCGTTCGCAGGTAAGGTCTAAGGCTTATCTGTCATGGAGATGATCTACGACTCCGACGCCTACGCGGTGCTGCACCTTCCGGTGCCGGCCCCGGGGGAGGCTGACAGCGCGCTCCTGCGAAGCGGCTACGAGATCGTCGACAAGGCCGCACGCCGGGAGATCTTCCTGGAGGGGGCGCTGGCCGAGCACTTCCGAGAAGGTGTGGAGGCGCTGGTGCGCGATGGCGCGCGCACCAGCGATGTCTTCGACGCCTACATCGAGCGCTTCGGCGGCCTGGCGCAGCACCCGCTGGCGCTGCACTGAGTCAGGGCTCGTGGGGGCGGCGGCCCGCCCCGCCACGGCCTCTCCGATTGCTGCCTCGACCGTACCCGATGCAACTCGTCTGGCTCAAGCGCGACCTGCGCCTGGATGACCACGCGCCGTTGGCCGCTGCGGCCCTGGCCGGGCCGGCGCTCGTCGTGTTCGTCCTCGAGCCGCAGTGGCGGGAAAGCCCCGAGTTCGATCCGAGCCACCTCGAGTTCGCGCTGGGCTGCGTGGCGGCGCTGCGTGCGCGCGGGCTGCCCGTGCAGGTGCACGAGGGCCCGGTGCTGGCCGTGCTCGGGGCGCTGCACCGCGAGCATGGGTTGACCCGGC
The DNA here is from genome assembly GCA_046081145.1 of Rubrivivax sp. Taxonomy (GTDB): domain Bacteria; phylum Pseudomonadota; class Gammaproteobacteria; order Burkholderiales; family Burkholderiaceae_C; genus Rubrivivax. The sequence goes on along the minus strand of JBJTVI010000403.1, from coordinate 7,084 downwards.
TGCTCAGCCACGAGGAGACCGGCCCGCTGTGGAGTTACGCGCGCGACCGGGCCGTGGCGCAGTGGTGCCGGGCGCAGGGCGTGACGTGGACCGAGTTTGCCCAGACAGGCGTGGTGCGGCGCCTGGGCCAGCGCCAGGGCTGGGCGGGGCGCTGGCAGCAGCGCATGGATGCGGCAGCCGTACCGGCGATCGATCCGCGGGCCTGGGCGTCTCCGCCTGCGCTGAGGGTGGCAACCTTGCCCACGCTGCGCGGGCTGGGCATGCCGCCGCATGGCAAGACGCTCCAGGCCAGCGGCGAGGCGCAGGCCTGGATCGCGCTCGAGAGTTTCCTGGCCGGGCGCGGGCGCGACTACCGGCGCGCGCTGTCGAGCCCGCTCACGGCCGAGTCGGGCTGCAGCCGGCTGAGCCCGCACCTGGCCTTCGGCACGGTTTCGATGCGCCGCGTGCACCAGGCCACCGAGGCGCGCATCGCGGTGCTGGGCGCGAGCATCCACCCCGGGGAGCGCGCCTTTGCGCACGCGCTGCGCGGCTTTGCCGGGCGGCTGCGCTGGCACTGCCACTTCATGCAAAAGCTCGAGGACGAGCCCGAGATCGAGCAGCGCAACTTCGCCCGCAGCGCCGATGGGCTGCGCCCGGGTGACGCAGGCGTGGCGATGCGCGACCTCGACCACGAGCACCTGGCTGCCTGGTGCGAGGGCCGCACGGGCTACCCGATGGTGGATGCCTGCATGCGCAGCTTGCGCGCCACGGGTTGGCTGAACTTTCGGATGCGCGCGATGCTCGTGAGCTTTGCCGCGTACCATCTGTGGCTGCACTGGCGCGAGCCGGGCCTGTGGCTCGCGCGCCAGTTCCTCGATTTCGAGCCGGGCATCCACTGGAGCCAGATGCAGATGCAGTCGGGCACCACCGGCATCAACACCTTGCGCATGTACTCGCCTGCCAAGCAACTGCGCGACCACGACCCGCAGGGCGAGTTCGTGCGGCGCTGGGTGCCCGAGTGGGGCAGCGATGCCTACCCGGCACCGATCGTCGAGGAGCGCGCGGCCCTGGCGGCGGCCAAGGAGCGGCTCTTCGGGCTGCGCCGGACAGACGCCGCGCGCACCGAGGCCAGTGCGATCCAGCAGCGCCACGGCTCGCGCCTGAGCGGGCTGCCGCGAACGGGGTCGCGTACCGCACCGGCGGGCGAATCCCGGGAGCCCGGCAAGACCCCGCGCAGGCGTTCGGCCGCACGCGGGGCGCAGGCCGGCGCCGGTGCCGACCCGAGCCCTCAACAGGAGCTCTTCTGATGGCCGGCACCTCGGGCGAGCGGGGCTTCAAGGGCAACAAGGCCCACCTGCCGAGCAAGCCTTGCGAGGCCTGCGGCCGACCGATGAGCTGGCGCCGGGCCTGGGCGAAGAACTGGGAGCAGGTGAAGTACTGCTCGGACGCGTGCCGGAGGGGCCGCTCCGCCGGGAGCGTCACCCCGACACGGGCAGGCTCCGCGCAAGGGCCGGCTGCGTCGCCGGCTGCCTCCAGGGGCCCGCGCCGATGAAGGCCGTGCCACCGGTGCGCCACCTCGTGGTGGTGCTCGGCGACCAGCTCAACCGCGACGCCAGTGCGTGGGAGGGCTTCGACCCCGCACGCGACCTGGCCTGGATGTGCGAGGCGCGCGAGGAGGCCACCCACGTGCCCTCCAGCCAGGTGCGCATCGCGCTCTTCCTGAGCGCCATGCGGCACTTTGCCGAGGCCTTGCGTGCCGAGCACCTTCCGCTCGACTACGTGCGTGGCCACCCCGGGAGCCTGGCCGATGCACTGCGCACGACGCTGGCCACCCGCCGCGTGGAGCGCGTGGTGCTCACCGAGCCTGGCGAGTGGCGCGTGCGCGAGGCACTCGCCCAGGCCGTGGCTGAGGCGGGGGTGGCGCTGGAGATCCGGGAGGACCGGCACTTCCTGTGCAGCCGGGCCGAATTCGAGCGCCACGCGCGGGGCCGCAAGCAGCTGCGCATGGAGTACTTCTACCGCGAGATGCGCCAGTGCCACCGCGTGCTGATGGAGGGCACAGACGCTGATCAGCCCGCCGGTGGGCAGTGGAACTTCGACGCCGACAACCGCGAATCCTTCGGCCGCGAGTGCCCGGGGCTGGTGCCCCCGCCGCTGCGCTTCGAGCCCGATGCTCTCACGCGCGAGGTGATCGACGAGGTGCGTACGCGCCACGCCGACCACGCCGGTCGGCTCGAGGTCTTTGCCTGGCCGGTCACCCGCGAGCAGGCACGCGCTGCGCTGCAGGATTTCGTCACCCACCGGCTGCACGACTTCGGCCGCTGGCAGGATGCGATGTGGGGCGGCCAGCCTTGGCTCTACCACGCGCTCATCTCGTCCTCGCTCAACCTCAAGCTGCTCGACCCGCGCGAGGTGGTGGCCGCGGCCGAGGCGGCGTACCGCGCGGGCCACGTGCCGCTGGCCTCGGCCGAGGGTTTCATCCGCCAGGTGCTGGGCTGGCGCGAGTACGTGCGTGGCATCTACTGGCTGCGCATGCCGGGCTACCTGGGGCTCAACGCGCTCGACGCGCACGAGCCGCTGCCTGCCTTCTACTGGAGCGGGCGCACGCCCATGCGCTGCCTGGCCGATGCGATCGGGCAGACGCTCGAGCACGGTTACGCGCACCACATCCAGCGCCTGATGGTCACGGGCCTGTACGCGCTGCTGCTAGGGGTCGAGCCGCGTGAGGTGCACGCCTGGTACCTCGCGGTGTACGTGGACGCGGTGGAGTGGGTGGAGCTGCCCAACACGCTGGGCATGAGCCAGCATGCCGACGCCGATTCCGACGCCGGCCCGATGGCGAGCAAGCCCTACGTGGCCACGGGCCAGTACATCGCCCGCATGAGCGACCACTGCCGCGGCTGCCGTTTCGACCCCGCGCAGCGCACGGGCGAGCGCGCCTGCCCCTTCACGACGCTGTACTGGGATTTTCTGGCCCGCCACGAGCAGCGCCTTGCCCGCAACCCACGCATGGCGCTCCAGGTGAAGAACCTGCGCCGCATCGAGGCCGAAGAGCTGCGCGCGATCCGCGCCCGCGCCGTGGCCATCCGCGCCGGGCAGGTGGGCGAAGCGGGCTGAAACGCCTTGGTCTCGTCGCTCTTCGAGCCCACGCCCGAGGCCGCGCGCAAGCGGCTCGCCCAGATTCAGCCGGGTGCGTATGCACGCACGCGCAACCACCTGGAGGGTGCCGTTACGCGGCTCTCGCCCTACCTCACACACGGGCTGCTGACGCTGCGCGAGGTGGTCTCGCACCTGCGCGCACACCACGGACTGGACCTGGGCCACAAGCTCGTGCAGGAGCTCGGCTGGCGCGCCTGGTGGCACCACGCCTGGCGCCATCGGGGCGAGGCCATCTTCGACTCGCTGCACGAAGGGCCGATGCCCGAGCCGGCCTACTCGCGCGAGCTGCCCGAGGACGTGCGGCAGGCCTGTACGGGCGTGCCGGTGGTGGACGAATCGGTGCGCACGCTGTGCGGCAGCGGCTACCTGCACAACCACGCACGCATGTGGCTCGCCTCCTACCTCGTGCATGTGCGCCATGTGCACTGGCGCACAGGGGCGGACTGGATGCACGCGCACCTGCTCGATGGCGACCTCGCGAGCAACCACCTGAGCTGGCAGTGGATTGCCGGCACCGGCAGCCACCAGCCCTACCTCTTCAACGCCGAGAACGTGGCGCGCTACGCGCCCGAGACCTGGCACAGCTTCGGCACGGCGGTGGATGCTTCCTACGAAGCGCTGGGTGCGCGGGCGGCGGGTGGGCGGTTAGCGGGGAAGGCGGCGGTACCCGGGAGCCTGCAAGCTGGCGTGACGCCCTCCCTGTGGGTGTCCGACGGCGGTCACTGGCGGGAACCGAAGCTCCACACCCACCGGCCGGGTGCCCCGCTTGCGCCGCCCGATCCCTCCGACTTCGAGGGCCGCGAGGTCTGGCTCGTGCACCCCTGGTCTCTCGACGGCCCGCCCGCAGACCTGCCCGCAGGCACCCTCGTGGCGGGCCTGTGGCTGGACGGGCATCACAGCCGCTGGCCCTGGAGCCCGCTGCGCTGGGCGTTCGTGGGCGCGCGTATGGATGCGCTCACGCCCCGGCAATGGCGCGGCAGCGCGGCCCAGTGGCGCCAGGCGCTGGCGGGGGCGGCCGGCGTGCAGGGGTGGCTCGACCCGCACCTGGGCCCGCTAGGGGCAGCACTGGGCCTGAGCCCGCGCCCGCCGGCCTTTGCCGAGCCCGCGGGCCCATGCCGTTCGTTCTCGCAGTTCTGGCGCGCGGTGCGCTTCGCGGCTTGAGGGAAGCGAGCGCTACGTCAGTGGCCTCGGTTGCGTTAGTTGCGCCAGCTGCGCGAACTGCCCCCTCTACTTCACCTGCGCCGGCAGCCGCTGGAGCTGGGGCCGCTGCACCGGACACGCCGCCTCGAAGGCCCGCGCCGCGCGCAGCACCCCCGCATCGTTGAACATCGGGCCCACGAGCTGCAGCCCGATGGGCAGGCCCTCTGAGGTCAAGCCGCAAGGCACCGAGATGGCGGGCTGCTGCGTGAGGTTGAAGGGGTAGCTGAAGGGCGTCCAGCCGAGCATCGATGCGTGCGTCATGGTCTGGTGGCCGGCTGGCCGGGCCTCGAAGGCGGGCACGGCCACGCTGGGCGTGACGACGAGATCGAAGCGCTGCATGAACTGACGCATGTGCGAGCCCAGGGTGCCGCGGCGCAGCTGCAGCCGCTGCAGCTCGAGCAGGCTCAGCCGTTCACCCAGCCGGGCCTGGGCCGCGAAGTCGGGGTCGGCCAGCGCCTGCTGCTCGGGGCTCAGGGTGTTCCACAACGTCCAGCTGCCGGCAAACCACAGCCCGGTGGTGATCTCCAGCGGATCCTCGAAGCCGGGGTCCACCGCCTCCACGTGCGCACCCATCGCCTCCAGCAGCCGCACTCCGGATGCGCAGGCCGCCGCCACCTCGGGGTGGACGCCGTTGGCATAGCCGAGCGTGGGCGACCACGCCACGCGCAGCCCGCGCACGCCGTCCTCCAGGCCCACGGCGTAGTCATGGCCTTCGGGGGGCAGGGAAGTCCAGTCGCGCGCATCGGCTGCGCTCATCACCGTCAGCGCGAGTGCAGTGTCGCGCACGCTCATCGTGTGCGGGCCGATGTGGGCGACGGTGCCGAAGGGCGACAGGGGGTAGGCTGGCACGCGCCCAAAGCTCGGTTTGAGGCCCACGTTGCCGCAGAACGCGGCCGGGATGCGGACGCTGCCCGCGCCGTCGGTGCCGATGGCGATCGGCCCGAGGCCTGCGGCCACCGCCGCGGCTGCGCCGCCGGAGGAGCCACCGGGTGAACGGTCGGTGTGCCAGGGGTTGCGCGTGAGCCCGGTGAGCGGCGAGTTCGTCTCGCCCTTGCAGCCAAACTCGGGCGTGGTGGTCTTGCCTAGCAGCACCGCACCGGCCTCGCGCAGGCGCGCCGTGACGGGGGCGTCCACCTCCCAGGGCTGCGCCGGGTCGATGGTGCGGCTGCCCCGCAGCGTGGGCCAGCCGCGTGTGAGGATGAGGCCTTTGATCGACACCGGCACGCCGTCGAGCGCGCCGCAGGGCGCGCCGCGCTGCCAGCGCGCCTGGCTCGCCTTGGCGGCGGCCAGTGCCTCTTCATGGGCCACATGGGAGAAGGCGCGCAGCACCGGGGTGAGGCGGTCGATGCGCGAGAGCACCGCGCGCGTGGCCTCCACCTGCGAGGCCTGCCCGCTGCGGTAGAGCGCCAGCAGCGCGTGGGCGGGGCAGTCGGCGAGGTCGGCGGGCAGGCCGGTGGTGAGAGCGGGCGCGTTCATAACCGCAGCATAGCCCTCAGCGCATCCGCCCGTCGGTACGCATCTCGCGTCGGCGCGCCCAGGCCTTGAGGCTGCCCAGCGCCGGCCACAGCAGCATCACGAGCGCCAGCGTGGCGATGCTGCCCACCAGCGGGTTGCTCCAGAAGATGCTGAGCGAGCCCTGGCTGAGCAACATGGATTGCCGGAAGCTCGATTCGGCCATGTCCCCGAGGACGAGCGCGAGCACGAGCGGGGCCAGCGGGTACTTGAGCTTCTTGAAGAGGTAGCCGAGCACCCCGAAGACGAGCATCAGCACCACGTCGAAGAAGGCGCTGTGCACGGTGTAGGCGCCGATGGCGCAGATCATCACGATCACCGGGCCCATGATCGTGAAGGGCACGCGCAGGATGGCGGCCCACCATGGCACGGTGGTGAGTACCACGATGAGGCCCACCACGTTGCCCACGTACATGCTGGCGATCAGCCCCCAGACGAATTCCTTTTGCTCCACGAAGAGCATCGGCCCGGGCTGCAGGCCCCAAATCAGCAGGCCCCCGAGCAGCACGGCGGCGGTGGGCGAGCCGGGAATGCCCAGCGTGAGCATCGGCAGCAGCGCCGAGGTGCCGGCGGCGTGTGCGGCCGTCTCGGGCGCGACCACCCCCTCGATGCGGCCCTTGCCGAACTCCTGCGGCTGCCGCGACATCCGCACCGCCATGCCGTAGCTCATGAAGGAGGCGGGCGTGGCCCCACCCGGCGTGATGCCCATCCAGCAGCCGATCAGCGTGCTGCGAAGGAAGAGCTTCCAGTGGCGCAGCAGCTCGCCCCAGGTCTGCAGCATCACGCCGAAGCGGATACGCGCGCTCTTACCCTTGAAGGCCAGTCCCTCTTCCATCGTCAGCAGGATCTCGCCGATGCCGAACAGGCCGATCACCGCGATGAGGAAGTCGAAGCCCTTGAGCAGCTCGGTCTGGCCGAAGGTCATGCGCAGCTGGCCCGTGACGGAGTCCATGCCCACGGCGGCCAGCGCAAAGCCCAGCATCATCGCGGCGATCGTCTTGGCCGGCGGCTCCTTGCTCATGCCCACGAAGCTGCAGAAGGTGAGCAGTTGCACGGCGAAGAACTCCGCAGGCCCGAACTTCAACGCGAACTTGGCCAGCAGCGGGGCCAGGAAGGTGATGAGCAGCACCGCGAACAGCGCGCCCACGAAACTGCTGGTGAAGGCCGCCGTCAGCGCCTGCGCCGCCTTGCCCTGCTGTGCCATCGGGTGGCCGTCGAAGGTGGTGGCCACGCT
>JBJTVI010000402.1:0-5206 GCA_046081145.1 Rubrivivax sp. | reverse complement strand
CGGTGAGCCCGGGCATGTGCGCAAACCAGGCCTCGAGTGACTGCGAATGCTGCGCCGCCGACGCGTCCCAGATGCCCAGCGGCATGCGCGCGACCAGCGGCACGCGGCCCTGGCCACCGAACATGTAGCGGTTCTTGGCGGCCTGGTTGACGAGCTCGTCCATCGCGCACAGCGCGAAGTCCACCACCCGCATCTCCACCACCGGCCGCAGGCCGGCCAGCGCCATGCCCACGCCCGCCCCGAGGATGGCGGCCTCGCTGATGGGGGTGTCGATCACGCGCTGGGCACCGAAACGCGCCTGCAGCCCCTTGTACTGGCCGAAGATGCCCCCGCGCCCCACGTCCTCGCCGAGCACGACCACGCGAGCGTCGGCCTCCATTGCGCCCGAGAGCGCGTGCACCGCGGCCTCGGCGTAGCCCATCAGCGCCATTGGCCCGCCCCCGTGTCCTGCACATCGGTGTAGGCGCTGGCCGCCTCGGGCCAGGGTGCGGCCTCGGCGGCGGCCACCGCGGCGGCCACCTCCGCGCGCGCGGCGCGTTCGAGCGCCGCGGGCAGCGCCGCATCGGCCCCGGGCTGGGCGAGGTAGCGCGCAGTGGCGCGCGCGATCGGGTCGGTGGCGCGTGCCGCCTGCACCTCGGCGGCGTCGCGGTAGGCTGCGGGGTCGACCGACACGTGGCCCTTGATGCGGTACGTCACGGCGTGCAGCAGCCGCGGCCCGGCGCCTGCGCGCAGTTCGGCCACGAGCCGACCGGCGGCATCGTGCACGGCCAGCACGTCGTTGCCGTCGACCTCGGTGGCGGGGATGCCCAGGCTGCGCGCGCGCGCCGCGGCGCCCTCGCCCGCCGTCATGGGGCCGCTGGCGGTGGTGGCGCTCCAGCGGTTGTCCTCGCACACGAAGAGCACCGCCAGGCCGTAGACCCCGGCCCAGTTCAGCGTCTCCAGGAAGGGGCCGCGGTTGATCGCGCCGTCGCCGAAGAAGCAGGCCGTGATGGCGCGGCGCCCCAGCAGCTTGTGCGCGTGCGCCGCGCCCACGGCAATCGGCAGCCCGGCGGCCACCACGCCGTTGGCGCCGAGCATGCCGACCGAAAAGTCGGCGATGTGCATCGAGCCACCCTTGCCGCCGTTGAAGCCGGTGGCCTTGCCGTGCAGCTCGGCCATCATGCGGGCGAGGTCAGCCCCCTTAGCCAGGGTGTGGCCGTGGCCGCGGTGGGTGGAGGTCAGGCAGTCTTCGGTCTGCAGGTGGGCGCACACGCCGGTGGCCACCGCCTCCTGCCCCGTGGAAAGGTGCAACGGCCCGCGCACCCGGGCGCTGCCGTCGGCCGCCTTGCCGTAGGCACTCACCCCGCCCTGGCTCGCCGCCTCGGCGGCATCCTCGAAGGCGCGGATGCGCCACATCGTGCCCAGCAGCTGCGCGAGCCGCTCGCGATCGTCCTTCAATGGCTCTCCTGCAGCTGGCCGGCCCGGGGCCGCACCGCCGCCTCGCGGGCATTGTAAGGAGCGCACGAGCGGCTCGGCCGCAGGGCCTACTCAAGCGGCGCAGCCGCGGGGCCTGCTCGAACGGCGCAGCCGCAGGGCTTCGTCAGGCACCCCAGCCCTCCACTGCCCGCTCGGGCTCGAGCCAGCGCGCCCGGCCCGCGGCCAGGCCGCGCTCCATCGCGCGGCGTACCACGCGCGCGCACTGCGCTGCCGTGAGGTGGCCCATGAGCTCGGCCCAGCGCCGCTGCACGGTGGGGTGCAGCCAGGCGTCTTCCAGAGCCTGGCGCACCTGCTCGCGCCCGGCCGCCCATTCGGATTCCAGCCGCCGCGCCAGCAGCGTGCTCATGAGCGTGGCGTAGGCGCGGCGCGAGGCGGCGTCGGGCATCAGCGTGCCCAGTGCGCTCATGCGCCGGGCATAGGCGCCGCCGGAAAAGAGCGTGGTGAGGAGCACCTGCAGCTCGTGCGCGGCGTTGAGCACACGCACGCGCGGAGGCGGCAGCACCGAAAGCGGCTGCTCCACGCTCTGCGCGTGCGGCACAGGCGTGACGAGCGCGCGCAGGTCAGTGGCACGGCGGGCGGCCTCGGCGCCCAGGCTGGCCCAGGCATCGCCGGCCAGCGCGCGCGCCGCCCGGCGGCTCACCACGACGAGGTTGCCGGCCACGAAGCCCGCCTCCTCCCGCAGGGCGACGACGACGCCCTCTTCCTGCTGTGCACACTCCTCAGGCCTTTCAAGCATTTCGCGCATTTCGCGCATTCCACGCTCTTCACGCTCTTCACGCCCGCCGCGACCTTCTCGGTCACCCTGCTCACCCCGCCTGGGCCCGGCGGGCAGCGGCCCCTCACCCTCCTGCGCCAGCCGCTGGCGCGTGATGGGGCACACGGTCGCATCGATGCGTGCCAGCAGCCCCGGCGTGACCTGCAGCGCATCAAAGGCCCGGCCGTGCATCCACGCCGCCAGGCGCAGCTCGAGCCAGCGGCCCACGTGGCGCCGCTCGCGCAGCGCCGGCCGCGGGGAAGTGCTGCCGCGCGCCAGGCCAGCCAGCGCCGCCTCCCAGCCCTGGCGCACCGGGTGGCCCGGGTGCAGGTGATCGGCGCCGGGCGTCAGGCCATGGCGGGCGTAGTCGCGCCCGATGGCGCGGCCCGCAGCCTCGAACGCATCGCCACCGGCGCGCTCCGCGATGCCAGGGGCCTGCTGCGGGGCCCGCGCCTCGGGCGTGCGCCGGCGCGGCTCCAGGCCGAGAGCGAGCTGGGTGAAGGACAGGGGGTGCGCGATGGCGGTCATGTCGGCCTTCCGGTTTCGGGCACCGGCACGTGCCGGCGAAACCAGTCTGCAGCCCGGGTGGCTCATGGCGTGAGCCACCCGGATCCCGACTGCCGGCTCAGCGCCTGCTTACAGCCGGCTCACGCCCGGCAGATAGCCGACGAATTCCCCATTGACGTAGAGCGCCCCCTCGGGCGCGCCGGCCTCGGCGTGGAACTCGAGCATCGCCTCCACCGCCTCGTGCACCGCCTGCTCTTCGCGCGCCGCTGCCCGCGCCTCGGCCTGCGCCAGGCGCCGGGACAGGCTGTCGAGGAAGCGCCCGGCGCCGGCCAGCGCGCGCGCCAGGCCGTGGCGCACGCCGCGCACCGGCATGAGCGCAGGCACCGTGGCGGCCGCCTGGGCCTGGACCATGAGCATCAGACTCGTCTCCATCTTCTCTCTCCTAGCACCCGCCACCTGGCGGACAAAACGAAAAGGCCCGGGTGCGCAGGCAGCCCGGGCCGTTTGGTGCAGGAAAGACGCTGCGGCTCGGTCAGCCCACGGGGGCGCACACGAAGGGACCGGCCACCCGGGAGGCGGCGCGGCGGACATTCAGGGATGGGTTCGCAATCAAGGGCAATTTGGATAAGTAAGCTGCGTCAGATGATAACTTGATCTTTATCATTTGCAACACATTTTCGTCAGGCATGAAGTGGTGCGGCTTTTTCGCCACACAGCAGTTGTGCGGCCGATCCCCGGCCCGCACTCAGCGCCGGCGCTTCAGCGGAGCGACGCCTTGCAGGCTGCGGCGCAGCAACTCGCTGCCCTCGTCGGCCGCCGCGGGCGGCGCAGGGGGCGCGGTCAGCGCGGTGGGCGTGGCCCGCGAAGAAAGAGGCGCCAGGGGCGCGGCCGGCCCCGCTGCCGCAGGCGGGGGGGCGGGTTCGGGCGTCAGCACCTCGCCCAGAAGATCGAGCAACCGCGCCCGCGCCCGCTGCGGGTGGCGCCTGTAGTAGCTCAGCACGAGCCCGACGATGAAACGCTCGTCGTCGTCCTGCGGCACCGAAGGTGCCGGCGCGGGCGCAAGAGGCTCTGCGGAGGGGCGGAATTCAGCCGCCTGCCCATGCGGAGCGTCCATCCAGCCCATCGGCTTGCGGCAGCGCTGTTCGAACTGCCGCGCCAGCCGCTCGCCGATCTGGCGCGTGCGCGCCTTGATCTGGCTCCAGTAGCTGGGCTGGATCAGCAGATGCTCGGCAAAGCGACGCTCCAGGCCCCGAAGAGCTGCCGCATCGGGGTGGCGCACGGCCGAGCGCACGAACTCGTCGAAGAGCAGGAGCGCGTTTTCGTAGCGCAGCTGTGCTACCCCGCCCGCGCCCGGGTCGTCATTGACCATGCGCACATGATAAACGAGCGCGGCACGGCAGGCGGGCCTGCACGGGCCCGCACCGGCCTGCGCCGGCCCCTGCAACAGGCGTGGGCAGGCCAAGCAGGGGCCCGACAATCCATCGGCAGCGATCCTGCTGCGCACCGGGCGGTGCCGCCCCGATGAGACGGAGCTTCGCATGTCGATCAAGCAAGTGGGCGACACCCCCATCGAGCCCCTGCACCGCCTGTCGTGCCATTGCGGAGCGGTGGTGCTGGAGCTCTCGCTGCCCGAGGGCATCGTGAACCCGCGCCGCTGCGACTGCTCCATCTGCCGGCGCAAGGGCGCCGTCGTGGCCTCGGTCTCGCTCGACGGCATCCGCATCGTGCAGGGGGCGGAGCACTTGCGGCTGTATCAGTTCAACACCCGGGTGGCGCGGCACCACTTCTGCGGCGTGTGCGGCATCTACAGCCACCACCAGCGGCGCTCCTTTCCCGACCAGTACGGCTACAACGTCGGCTGCCTGGAGGGGGTCAACCCCTTCCTGATCCCCGATGTGCCGGTCAACGATGGGGTGAACCATCCGGCTGATCGGGGGTCGGGCTGAGGGCCCCGCCAGGCCCTGCGCTCATGTCAAGCAGCGCTCTTGACCCGACCCTTTGCGCCGCCAGCGCCCAGGCCCTGCGCAATGAAGGTCAGCACCAAGGTGTTGAGCGAGACCCCTTCGGCCCGGGCGCGGGTCGCGAGTTGCGCGTGGACGGTCTTGGGAACACGGGCAATGAACTTGCCCGAGGCAATGCCGCCGCTGTTTGGCGCGGGTACAGGCAACTTGCGTGCCTTGAGCGTGGCAATCGTGGCCTGAAGCGCGTCGCGTCCGTTCTCGAGGGCCTCTTGAACAGTCGCGCCGTCGGAGATGCACTCGGCGAAGTCCGGGAAGGAGATGAGGTAACCGCCACCGTCGTCTTCAGACAGCGGTCGAACCTCGAAGGGATAGTCCGTGATTTTGGCCATGGTCAGGCTCCCTCCACCAGTTCGATGAATTTGCGCACATAGATCGGCTTGATGGGCCGGTGGGCTGGCACGGGAAGTGTCCGCCCGTCGGCCCGGATGAACACGCAGTGGCTGCTCTT
>JBJTVI010000401.1:0-7705 GCA_046081145.1 Rubrivivax sp. | reverse complement strand
GCCGAGCGGCTGCTGCTCGAGCTCAAGGGGCGCCTGGGGGCGGAACTGCCCGCCCAAGCGGCTGCGGTGGACGATGCGCAGGGCGACATCGTGCAGGCCCTGGTGGCCCTGGGCGACCACGAGCGCGAAGCGCGCGGCGCGCTCAAGGGGCTGCCCGCCGGGGTGGCCGTGGGCGAGGGGATCAAGCTCGCGCTCAAGGCGCTGAGCCGCTGAGGCGCAAAGCCGCCTGGCCAGGAAGCCGCTGCCCATGCAGTCCGCGCCTCGTCAACTTTCGCACGCCGCAGGCCCGCACGGGTGGTCCGGAGCCCCCATTGCATGCCGCGACGGCGCCCATCTCGCGGCATGATCGCACCTGGATGAGTCCGTTCCGGCTCGACCACAGTCGACTCACGGGAGCCACCCATGTCCGCCAGCCTCGTTCTGCCGCGCCAGGCGCTTCGCGCCGCCGCCCTGGCCTGCTCCTGCGGATGCGCCGCATTCCAAGCGCCGGTGCATGCGCAGGTGCCGCCGCAGCCGCCCGGGGCCCTCTCGCCCTCGGCCGGCTCGTGGCACCTGTGGCGCACCACCTCGGCCACCGTGCCGCGCACCGCGCCTGACTTGAGCATCTGCGTGGACGCCACGGGTGCACGCGACCCGACCCTGCTGATGGGTGAGGCGCCTGGCGACGGATCGTGCCAGATGCGCGGCACGCGGCGCACCGATCCTGCGGGCCTCGAGACCACGCTGTCGTGCCCCGGGGGCGAGGTGCTCCGGGCGGTCGTGCGGCTGACTTCGGGCGACGCCTTCGTCACGCGGCTGGAGCCCACCGGGCGCGAAAGCGCAGCCGGACCGCGCTACGTGCACGGCCGTCGCGACGGGGGGTGCACGCGATGAGCCGCACGGCCCACCCCGGCCACCGCCTGCTGGCCGGGGCACTGTGCGCGAGCCTGGCCTGGCCGGGCCACGCCGCGCCGCTCACCTTCAGCCAGATGCCCATCGCGCTGGCCACGCCGCCTGCGCCCAATGTGTTCGTCACGCTCGACGACTCCGGGTCGATGGCCATTCAGGTGAACTACGTGGCGGGTCAGGAGTACCCCATTCCGCCCGGGCCCGACGGCAACCCGATCGTAGCCATGCCACCAGCGCCCCAGACCTACAACGACGGCTACGTGAACAGCCCGGCGCCGGTCAACCTGACCGGCGCCTTCCTCACGGCCTACAACGGCCTGCCGGCCGCGCAGCGCCCAGCCTACCTGCGCTGGTTTGCCTTCTACCGCGACCGCACCCGGGCGATGAAGGCCGGCGTGATGCGCACCTTCCATACCCAGAAGATCCCGGACGGCCGGATCCGGCTGGCCTGGCAGGGGATTTGGACGACGTGTGCCGCCGGGTTCCCCTCTGCGGGTTGCAACAATGCCATGTGGCCGCTTTCCGACAGCGAGGGCGGCCGCACCCACCGGACCAACTTCTACAACTGGGTGCGCGCCGTCCCCGCCCCGGGCGGCACGCCGCTGCGCGCGGCCTACGAGCGGGTGGGGCAGTACCTGATGACCACGGGTGTGAACAGTCCGTGGGCGCACCTGCCGGGGCAGACGCAACTGCCCGAGGTGAGCTGCCGGCGTTCCTTCCAGCTGATGTTCACCGACGGAGGATGGAACGGTGCCGGCCCCGACGCCGAGCGCGACAACGTCAGCACCACCCTGCCCGACGGGACCCCGTATACCGCTCGCGGCCCGTATGCCCACAACTGGTCAGGCACGCTGGCCGACGTCGCCTTCCGCTACTGGGCCACCGACCTGCAGACGGGGGCCAACTTCGGCAACGACGTCGTACCGGTCATGCGCGTGCCCGGGAACCAGACCTTTGCCGGCGCGAGCGTGGCGCCCTACTGGAACCCGAACAACAACCCCGCCACCTGGCAGCACCTCACGACCTTCGCCATCGCCTTCGGCGAGGCCGCCAACATCACCAACCCCCTGTGGTCGGGTTCCACCACCGCCGGCACGCAGTTTGCCGAGATCGTGGCGGGCACGCGGCAGTGGCCCATCCAAGCGGCGCCCGACCTGTGGCACGCTGCCGTCAATTCGCGCGGCGCCATGTACCTGGCCACCGACCAGGCCTCGCTGGACGCCGCCTTCACCGAGGTCATGGGCGAGATCGCGGCCCAGACCATCGCCTCGGGTGGGGCGGCAAGTTCGTACTCGGTGCAGGGCACGGGCTTTCGGGTGGTGCGCGCGGGCTTCCTGAGCTCGCCCAACCTGCGCGGCTCGCTCGGGGGCTTCAGCCTGAACAGCGCGGGCGTGCTCCAGGCCACGCCCGACTGGGAGGGCAACACTACGCTGGCTGCGGTGGCGCACGGCAGCCGCGTGGTGATGACGGCCTCGGGCCCGACGGGCGGGGCGGCCTTTCGGTGGAACGGCCTGAGCACCTGGCAACAGGGGCAGCTGAACCAGCCCCCGATCGGTGCAGCCGACACGCAGGGCGGAGCCCGGCTCGACTACCTGCGTGGCGACACCTCCAACGAGGCTACCAACCTCAACCCCACGGCGGCCTTTCGCTGGCGCCAGGGCGGGCTGCTGGGCACGATCGTCAACTCCGAGCCCAAGGTGGTGGCCGTGCCGCGCTCGGGCTACACCTTTCGCAGCTACCAATCGTTTCGCTCCGGCAACACCAGCCGTACCTCGGTGGCCTACCTGGGCACCAACGACGGCATGCTGCATGGCTTCAACGCCGCCAGCGGAGCCCCGGTGCTGAGCTACGTGCCGCGCGGGGTCTATCCGTTCCTCTCGGCCTACGCCGACAAGGCCCACGTGCACCGCATGTACGTCGATGGCCCACTCATCACCGCCGACTGGGACAGTGCTGCCACCTCCCCCACCCCGGCATGGCGCACGCTGCTCATCGGCGGGCTGCGGGCGGGCGGGCGCGGGTTCTTCGTGCTGGACGTGACCAACCCTGCCAACTTCACGGAAGCCAACGCGGCCAGCATCGTGCGCTTCGATTACACGGCCCCGCCCGTGGGGCATGCCTCGCTCAGCGGCTTCATCACCGAGTCGGGCTCCACCGGCATGATGGGCGAGATCGCCACCGACCTCGGGCACCTCACCGCCGACCCCTCGCGCGATGCCTATCTCGGGCGCAACCTGCAGGTCACGCGCATGAAGAACGGCAAGTGGGCGCTGCTGCTGGGCAACGGTGTCAACAGCGTCAACGAGCGCGCCGTGCTGTACGTGTTCTACCTGGACGGCTCGGGCTTCAAGAAGCTCGTCACCGCGGCCGCCACGGGCCAGGGCAACGGGCTGGCCACCCCGCTGCCGGTGGACGTGGACAACGACGGCCTGGTGGACTACGCCTACGCCGGCGACCTCCTCGGGCGGATCTGGAAATTCGACCTCAGCTCCACCGACGACGAGCAGTGGAAGGTGGTGCAGGTCGACAACGTCAACACCCCCCTCATCGATGTCGGGCGCCCGATCACCTCGGCGCCAGCCGTGGCCCAGCACCCCCGGGGGGGTCTGCTCGTGACCTTCGGCACGGGCCGGCTGCTCACCGACGACGATCGCAGCTCGAGCACCACAGAGTACCTCTATGGCGTATGGGACAAGCCCGGCGGGCCCTTCCCGGCCGCCACCAGCAGCCTGGTCACGCGCACGCTGGC
The DNA here is from genome assembly GCA_046081145.1 of Rubrivivax sp. Taxonomy (GTDB): domain Bacteria; phylum Pseudomonadota; class Gammaproteobacteria; order Burkholderiales; family Burkholderiaceae_C; genus Rubrivivax. Next base: position 4,068 of record JBJTVI010000401.1, on the reverse strand, counting down.
CGCCGACACCGCCACCACCCCGGGCGGCAGCATCGCCGCACGGGTGCTCAGCACCACCTCCACCGCGGTGGACTACTCCACCAAGCGCGGCTGGCGCATCGCGCTGGGGCTCTCGCGCGAGCGGGTGATCTACAACCCCCTGGTGCAGGGCACCATCGCCTACTACTCCACCTACATCCCGTCGGTGGCGGTCTCGTCCTGCTCGGTGCAGGATGCCGGCGGCTCGCTGCTGACCTTCGACGTGATCAACGGCGGCGAGCCCGCCAGCACGGTGGTGGACATCAACGGCGACGGCGCCTTCACCTCGGCCGACCGCATCGCCGGCAAGGACGTGATGGGCCGCGGCGTGGGCGTGGGCCGCTTCATCGGCCTGTTCGAGGCCCCGCCCGGCTCGGGCACGAACGCTTCCTGCGCAGGCGACCTGATCATGGGCGCCTCGGGCATGATCTGCGCCCGCAAGCCCCCGGGGCCAGGGCGGCGCGCCTGGCGCGACATGCGGCCCTGACAGGAGCAGGATCGGCCCGCGGGCAGGCCGGCAGGATTCGTCGGATCGGCTGGCTGAGCCGCCCGGATGGGCGCTTGCGGCCCGGGGCGTGACCTATGCCACGCTGCGCATCGGATCATGGCCCGCGAGCCCGCCAGCGGCCCTGGAAGCCCACCGGGGGTTGAGGCATCATCCGTATTGGGCTACTCCGCCCTGAAGGCTCCACCGCACATCCGCACGTCCATCATGCCTGCCCGGCCTGATTTCCGGCCCCTGCTCCAGCGAGCCGGGGCTCTGCTCGCCACGGGGGCTGCCCGCTGGCGCGGCTTCACCACGGCCGAGATGCTCGTGACGGTATCGGTGATGGGCACGCTGGTGGCCCTGGCCGCGCCGAGCATGACCGCGGCGATGCGGCGCACGATGATCTCCGCGGCTTCCAACGACCTGTTCGGCGCGGTGAACCGCGCACGCATCGAGGCGCAGCGCGCGGGCGGGGCAGGGGTGCCCTTCACGGTGTGCGCCTCCTCCGAATCGGGGACACCCGCCACCGCCACCTGCACCGGCGCCTGGGCGCAGGGCGTGATCGTCTTCGGCGACACCAACGGCAACGGTGCGCGCGACACGGGCGAGGAGGTGGTGCTCGCGCTGCCGCCGATGGGCGCCGGTGTGTCGGTGGCGATGACGAGCACCCTGCCCTACGTGCTTTTCGCGCCCAACGGCATGCTCCATGGTGGCGAGACGGGCGTGCGCTTCACCTTCAACCACGTGCGCGCGCCGTTCCAGGCCGATGTGCAGCACCTGTGCGTCCTGCGCAGCAGCATCCAGGTGGTGAGCGACGCCTCGCTCAACAGCGACGCCAGGAACGCGGCATGCCGGCTGCTGTGAACACCCGGCCCCGGCAACGCCGGCAGGGCTCGCGCGGCTCCTCGCTCATCGAGGTGGTGGTGGCGCTGCTCGTGCTCAGCGTGGCGATCGTGGGCGCGGCCGGCGCCCAGATCAAGGCCATGAAGTTCGGGCAGGTCTCGCAGCAGCGCTCGCTGGCGGTGCTGCACGCGGGGGCCATCGGCGAGCGCATGCGGGCCAACCTGGCTGCGTCCTCGCAGGCGGCAAGCCCTTACGTGTTCGACGTCGGCTACTCGGACATCCCGGCCCAGCTCCTGCTGATCACGGCGCCCGATTGCAGCGCTGCCGATTGCACCGCCGAGCAGATGGCCTGGCGCCACCTGCTGGACTGGCAGGCGCATCTCTCGGGCGGGCTCACGGGCGGGCGCGGCGCGATCGCGCGCACCTCGGCTGCCGCCGGGGCGCCGTATGTGGTCACCGTGATGTGGGTCGAAAAGGAGATGGTGGATGCGCAGCGCTCGCTGAACTGCCCGACCACCGCCCCTGCCGACGTGCAATGCGTGACCTTGAGGTTCCATCCGTGAGCGCCCGGCACCGTTTGCCCCGCCCGGCCGGCGCGCGCGCGCGCGGCCTGACCCTCACCGAGATGATGGTGGGGCTCAGCGTGGGCCTGCTGGTCACGATGGCGGGCATCTCCACGCTGCTGCTGGCCCGGCAGGGCTTTGCCACCGCCACCGACCAGTCGACCAATTTCGACACGGGGCGCGCCGCCATGGATCTCGTGGCGCGCAACGTGCGCATGGCGGGCTCGCCGCCCTTCAACCCTGCAACCGTGAGCGCCACGCCCACCTTCGAGCTGCCAGGTGGGGTGATTGCACTGGAAGGCACGGAAGGCAACGACGCGCCCGACACGCTGACCGTCCGCTACTTCAGCAACCAGGCCTACGACGCGGCGCGCATGGTGGGTGCCGACTGTGCCGGCCAGGCAGTGGGCGTGGCGCTGGTGGTGAATACCTTCAGCCTGACCGCCAACGGCGAGCTCGGGTGCGTGGGCAACGGAACAGGCGCCGTGGCCACGCCGGTGCCCGTGGCCAGCAACGTGACGGACTTGCAACTGCGCTACGGCATCGCTTCCACGGCCGATGCCAACAGCACCGTGCGCTTCGTCAACGCCGCCTCGGTCACCTCCTGGGCCCAGGTGCGCAGCGTCGACCTGTGCCTGGAGGTGACGGCCCCCGATGCCCGAACCGGCGCGGGTGCCTCCCCGGGGCTGAACTGCCGCGGCGCGGCCTTTCCCAACGACAACCGGATGCGCAAGATCTACCGCACCACGGTGAACGTGCGCAACTACACCGCCGGCAACATCTTCCCCGGCAACGCCATGCCATGACGGCTGCGCTTCGCCCTCGCCCGGCCCCCAGGGCTCGAGGCTTTGCGCTGATCACCTCGCTCATCCTGATGACGGGGCTGCTGGTGCTGGCCGCCGTGACGCTGCGCGTGTCCACGCGAAACGAGCGCGTGGCGGGCATCGACCTGGACCGCGCGCTGGCCTTCCAGCTGGCCGAGACGGTGCTGCGCGATGCGCAGCAGGACATCCTGCGCAGGGACGCCACCGGACAGTCGTGCGTGCCGCTGCCCCCCGCACCCGCCCCGGCCTACTGCCGGCCGGCCGACCAGTACCCCAGCAAGGATGCCGGGCTGACCGACCTCCCCTTCCTCGGCACCTGCCGCCAGGGCATGTGCTACCTCGGGCCGGGCACCGTGGCCCCCACGGGCCCCAACCCGGCCGGCCAGGCCTATCTGGCCGCCGGTTTCATCAACCCCTGGGATCGCCCCGACCCCGGCGAGACCGACGCCGACCGGCCCTATGCGCGCTACGGGGAGTTCACGTCGGCAAGCTGGAGCGACCTGCAGACCACCACCGGCGCGTCGCTGCGGCCGCGCTACTGGGTGGAGCTGATTCCCTACGGGCCCAGCGGCGAGCGCATGCTCTACCGCATCACCGTGCTGGCCTCGGGGCGCAACCCACAGACATTGGCCATGCTCCAGGAGGTCTACCAGCCCTTCTGAGCAGCCAGCCTGCCCCCCCTCCTCATGCAACCGACACACCCGAACACCCGAACCCAACGCCGCGGCTTCAGCCTGATCGAGCTCATGATCGCCCTGGCCGTCGTGGGCATCCTCACGGCCGTGGCCGTGCCGGGCTACCAGAACTACATGCGCAGCGCCTACCGGGCCGAGGCGCGCACCGCGCTGCTCGAGGTGGCGCAGTGGATGGAGCGCCACTTCTCCATGACGCAGAGCTACCAGACCTCCTCCCAGGGCAGCGCCATCAACAACGCCGCACTCACCACCGCGGGCCTGGCCGTGACCCCACGCGCGGGGGCCGTACGCTACAACATCTCGTTTTCGGCCGGGCCCACGCAGACCACCTACACGCTGCAGGCCGTGCCCACGGGTGCGCAGGCGGCCGACACGCGCTGCGGCACGCTCACGCTGACCAACCTGCAGGTGCGCGGCGTCAGCGGCACCGGCTCCGTGGCCGACTGCTGGACACGCTGAGGCCCGCCAGGCCCGGCGCGATAATCCGGGCATGTCCATCCATACGGATGCGTTCGAGCCGGCTGCGCCTGCTTCGCGCCGGGCGCTGAGCCCTGCGGCCACCTCGCCGGCCGAGGACGCGGTGGAGCGGGCGTTGCGCCCGCGGGTGCTCGACGAGTACGTGGGGCAGGCCAAGGCAC
>JBJTVI010000400.1:0-4790 GCA_046081145.1 Rubrivivax sp. | reverse complement strand
GGGTACCCCCCGCAGCGAAGTAAAGGAGGAGGTCTGGGCGGAGCCCAGACCGGGGGACATGAGCGGAGGGGGGTAGCCGCCCCACGCGTCTCGCGAGGCCTCACCCAGCGACCCGCGAACCCTCCGCTTGCCCACCGACACACATTGAGGCAGCCTCAAATCATCCAGAAAGTGGCTCGAACACCATGACCCGCCTCTCCCACCTCGAGCTCCCCTTCTTCGACCCCCTGCACCGCACCCAGGCCGCCGAACTCGACGCCTGGTGCGCGCAGCACCTCGCGCACATCGACCATGCGGACACCGACGCCGCTTGCCGCGCCCTCGTGAAGAGCCTCGGCCAGGCCGGCCACCTGCGCTGGTGCGTGCCCGCCGCGCATGGCGGCGCGCTGCCGAGCCTGGATTCCCGCGCTCTCGTCGTGGCCCGCGAGACACTGGCCCGCCATGACGGCCTGGCCGACTTCGCCTTTGCGATGCAGGGCCTGGGCACCGGCGCCATCACGCTGGCCGGCACGCCCGCCCAGCAGGCCGCCTGGCTGCCGCGCGTGGCGCGTGGTGAGGCGATTGCCGCCTTCGCGCTTTCCGAACCCCAGGCCGGCTCGGACGTGGCCGCGATGGCCTGCACCGCGCGCGATGAGGGCGACGCCTGGGTGCTCGAAGGCGAGAAGACCTGGATCAGCAACGGCGGGATCGCCGATCTCTACACCGTCTTCGCGCGCACGGTGGATGCGAGCGGCCAGCCGGTGGGCGGCCCCGGCTCCAAGCCGACGTCTTCCATCAGCGCCTTCGTCGTCCCCGCCGGCCTGCCCGGCTTCGAGGTTGCCGAGCGCATCGACGTGATCGCCCCACACCCGCTTGCGCGGCTGCGCTTTGCCGGCTGCCGCCTGCCGAAGGCCCAGCTGCTGGGCGCGCCGGGCGAAGGCTTCAAGCTCGCGATGCGCACGCTCGACATCTTCCGCGCCTCGGTGGCCGCGGCGGCGCTGGGCTTCGCGCGCCGCGCGCTGGACGAGGCGCTCGCCCACGCCAAGTCACGCCGCATGTTCGGCGCCACGTTGGCGGACTTCCAGCTCACGCAGGCCGCACTGGGCGAGATGGCCACCGCGCTCGACGGCGCGGCGCTGCTCACCTACCGCGCCGCCTGGCTGCGCGATGTGGCCGGGCAGCGCACCACGCGCGAGGCGGCGATGGCCAAGATGGCGGCCACGGAGACGGCGCAGCGCGTCATCGACCGCGCCGTGCAGCTGCACGGGGGCCAGGGCGTGAGGGTGGGCTCCGTGGTGGAGAGCCTGTATCGCGAGATCCGCGCGCTGCGGATCTACGAAGGCGCCACCGAGGTGCAGCAGCTGATCGTGGGGCGCGAGCTGCTGGGCTGAAGGCGCAGCGGGCCGCCGGGCTGGAGGCCCAGGCCCGGCCGGGCCTTCAGCTGCCGATGAGCGTCCACAGCCGCGCGACATCGGCCGTGCCGTCGCTGCCCTTGACGGATTGCAGCGTGCGCACGCCCTTGGCGCGGTCGCGGCCGAGCTGGGCCAGGCCCAGGCGCAGCTTGGCGTCCTCGGCGTTGCGCAGCCCGCCCTTGGCGATGCCTTGCTCGATCAGCGTGATGCCCTTGTCGGCCTGCCCCATCGAGACGTAGGCGTAGCCGACCTTGACCAGGTCTTCACCCGTCTTCTGGGCTGCGGCCTCGGTGGCCTGGCCGTCGATGGCGGCCCTCTGCTCGGCGGCCTTCTTCACGGCCAGATCCTGCAGACGCTTGTGGCGATCGGCCTCGGCGCCCTTGCCCAGGGCGCCGGCCTTGAAGCCCTGCTCCACGATGCGCACCGCCTCGGCCGGCAGCCCGGCCTGCAGCGAGAGCTGTGCCATCTCCATGAAGTCTTCGGCCTTGGAGATGTTGCCCGTGGCCAGGCGCAGCCGCAGCACATCCAGGCCCAGGCGGTCGGCGAAGTTGGCCTTGCGCGGCAGGCGCCCGAGGGTGGCTGTCCAGTACTCGCGCTTGGGGTAGTTGATGAGCAGCTTCTCGAGGGTGGCCGCCTGCGCCGAGGCGTTGCCGGCGCGCAGCTGGGCATCGGCCAGGCGCAGCAGATCGGCCTCTTCGGGCTTGCGGCCCGCTCTCTCGGCGGTTTCGATGGCGGCTGCGGCGTCGCGCCCGATCGCGGCGAAGTCGCCGCTCTGGCTCTGCACATAGGACTGCAGCTGCTTGAGCTGCGGGCTGGTGCTGCCCAGCGACTGCGCGCGGGTGATCCACTGCGTGGTCTTGGGCCAGTCCTTCTGCTGAGAGTAGGCGAAGGCCAGGCTCTCGGCGATCTGGGCACCCTCGGCACCAGCCACCTTGCCGCTGGCCATCACGGCTTCGAAGGCCTGGATGGTGGTGGGGTGGTCGCCCGCACGCTGCGCGGCGGCACCCTTCATGCGGTCGATGGTGAGCTGCTCGGCGGGGGTCTTGTTGGCCACCGCGTCCGCCTCGCGCGCCTTGGCCAGCGCTTCGCGGCCCTTGCCGGCCCGCAGCAATTCGCCGGCCTGCTGCAGCGGTTTGCCGATCTCTTCGCGCACACCCTGCGCGTGGGCCGAACCGATACAGGCGGCCGCCAGCAGACCCACCAGACCGAGCAGCAGGGGAGAGGGACGCTTCATACGCTCACTGGAACTGTTCGTTGCCGACGATGCCGATCTTGGTCAGGCCCAGGCGCTGCGCGCCCGCCAGGACGAGCGCCACGTGCTTGTAGGCGGCGAGCTTGTTGGGCCGGATGTGGATCTCGGGCTGGTCGGCCTCGGCCGCCGCGGCCTGCAGCCTGGATTCGATGGCGGCACGGTCACCGGGCTGGATGACTTCGCCGTTCCAGCCCATGGTGCCGTCGAAGTCGATGTCCACGCGGATGATGGTGGGAGGCTTCGGGGGCGGCGCCGCGTTGTTGGGCAGCGGCGTGTTCATCTTCACCGCGTGCGTCTGGATCGGGATGGTGATGATGAACATGATCAGCAGCACCAGCATCACGTCGATGAGCGGCGTGGTGTTGATGTCCACCATCACGTCGCCGTCGTCGTCGCCCGAGGAGGACCCTACGTTCATGCCCATGTCTTCGCCCTCCTCACATGCGCGAGCCGCTGCCTGCCGGCGGCTCGGTGATGAAGCCCACCTTCAGGATGCCCGCGCGCATGCAGGCCACGTTCACCCGGCCCACGGGCTCCCAGCGCACGTCGGAATCGGCGCGGATGTGCACCTCGGGCTGCGGATCCTTCACGGCCTCGTTCTTGAGGCGGTTCACGAGGGTCTCGATGTCCGAGATGCGCTCCATGCCCCAGTAGATCTCGCCGTCGCGGTTGACGGCGATCACCACGTTCTCGGGCTTGGTCTGCGTCGGGACGTTGCGCTCCTTGGGCAGCTCGAGCTTGATCGACTGCGTGACCACGGGAATCGTGATCAGGAAGATGATCAGCAGCACCAGCATCACGTCCACCAGGGGCGTGGTGTTGATGGTGTTGTTGAGCTGCTCCTCGGCGTCGTCGGACGCGGGGCCTACGTTCATCGCCATGTCGGCTCTCCGGCTCGGGTGGCCTCGATGCGGATCAGCGCTTGCCCGCGAGCAGCACGTTGTGCAGGTCGCCGGCGAAGGCGCGCGTAGCCTCCATCACCGCCTTGTTGCGGCGGATGAGCCAGTTGTAGCCCATCACCGCGGGCACTGCCACGGCAAGGCCGATGGCCGTCATGATCAGCGCCTCGCCCACCGGGCCGGCGACCTTGTCGATCGAGGCCTGGCCGGAGATGCCGATCTTCACCAGGGCGTTGTAGATGCCCCAGACCGTGCCGAACAGGCCCACGAATGGGGCGGTGGAGCCGACGGTAGCCAGGAAGGCCAGGCCGTTCTGCAAGCGGCTTTGCACGCTGCCCACGGCGCGGTCCACGCTCATGCCGATCCAGGTGTGCTTGTCGATGACTTCGACCATCGTGCCTTCGTGGTGGGTGGCCGCGCGGATGCCCTGCTCGGCAATGAAGCGCATGGCCGAGCCCTCCTTGAGGCCCTCGGCGCCGGCCTCCACGGAGGCGGCCTTCCAGAAGCTCTCGGCCTCCTCGCGCCCGCTGCGCAGCATCTGCTGGGTTTCCCACAGTTTGGTGAAGATGATGTACCAGCTTCCCATCGACATGATCACCATGATGACGAGCGTGCCCTTGGCCACCCAGTCGCCTTGCTGCCACAGGGCCTTGAGGCCGTAGGGGTTGTCCACCGCCTCCTCGGTCACCTTGGCAGCCGGCGCGGCCGGGGCCGGCGAAGCAGCCGCCGGGGCCGAAGCGCCCTGGGCTTGGGCGGGGGTGGGTACCGTCGCGGCCAGCGCCACGGTGGCAATCAGCGCCGCGGCGATCGTCGTGCGCAGGACAGAAAACAGGGACATGGGGCCTCCGGGGGATGGGGTGCCGGGGTGGGGCACCGGGAACTGCTGGTTGAAGTCGGGTGGGACGAAGCGAGGACGGGAAGCGCTATTCGATCTTCCAGACGTACTCGACCTCGAAGACGCCGCCCACCGCCTTGCCGGTCTCGTCGTTACCGGCGCGGAAGGAGCACTCGCTGAGCTTGGTAAGGGCCACGCGGTCGAGCAGGCGGTGTTCACGCGAGGTGCCCGAGGGCCTGACGACCTCGGACTTGGCGAGCTTGCCGCTGGCGTCCACCTCGAAGCGCACGCGGGTGGTGCCGGTGGCCTCGGCGCGCAGCGCGGCAGGCGGGTAATCCTCGCTCTTGGGCGCACAGGCCGAGACGTTGGCGATGGCCGGCTGCGCGGCGCGGCGCGGCGGCGGCGGCGGCGGC
>JBJTVI010000399.1:0-4366 GCA_046081145.1 Rubrivivax sp. | reverse complement strand
ACATCGCGCAGCTCGAAGCCGTGATCAACGTCGACATCAGCCCGGACCCCCCCGTGCACACGCACCGCGTGGGCCGCACCGGCCGCGCCGACCAAGCCGGCTGGGCCTTCAGCCTGGCTAGCCTGGACGAGATGGACGCCGTGGGCCACATCGACGAGATGCAGGGCACGCCCAGTGTCTGGCACCCGCTGTCGGAACTGACGGCACCCGCCGGTGCCGAGCCGTTGCGCCCGCCGATGGTGACGCTGCAGATCCTGGGCGGCCGCAAGGAGAAGATCCGCCCCGGCGACGTGCTGGGCGCGCTGACCAAGGAACTGGGGCTGCCTGCCGCGCAGGTCGGCAAGATCGTCGTCAACGAGTTCTCCACCTACCTGGCCGTGGCGCGCAGCGTGGCCGAGCAGGCGCTGCGCGGCCTGAATGCCGGCAAGGTGAAGGGCCGCTCGGTGAAGGTGCGAAGGCTCTGAGCCGGAGGGGTCGGGCCGCGCAGGCCGTCGTTTTCGCGCAGGGCGGGCCCCGGAGCAAGTGGTATATCGTCTCGCCGGGTGGCGCCTGAATCGACGAGGGCGGCGCCCGGCCGAATCTGGAGCGCCCCGTGAACGCACAGCACAACGAACTCCTGACCCGCACCGGCCCTGGCACCGCCTGTGGCGCGCTGCTGCGGCGCTACTGGCAGCCCGTGGCCCTGGTCGACGAGTTCGACCCCGCCACCGACCCGAAGATGGCTGGCCGCCCCGTCAAGGCCGTGCGTGTGATGGGGCAGGATCTGGTGCTCTTTCGGGATGCGGCGGGTCAGTGGGGGCTGATCGATCGCGACTGTCCGCACCGCGGCGCCGATCTGGCCTTTGGCCGCCACGAGGGCGACGGCCTGCGATGCCCCTTCCACGGCTGGAAGTTCGACGTGGCCGGGCGCTGCCTGGAGACCCCTGCGGAACCGCTGGGCAGCCGGCTGTGCGAGCGCGTGCAGCAGCGCAGCTACCCGCTCGTGGAGCGCAGCGGCGTGCTCTTTGCCTGGCTCGGCGAGCCAGGCACCGAGCCGCCCTTTCCCCACTACGACTGCTTTGCTGCGCCTTCCACCCACACCTTTGCCTACAAGGGCATGTGGCAGTGCAACTGGCTGCAGGCCTTCGAGGTGGGCATCGACCCGTGCCACACCTCTTTCCTGCATCGCTTTCTCGAGGACGCCTCGCTGGAGGCGGTCGGCGAGAACGCCGCCGGGCGGCAGTTTCGCAGCGCCTCGGTGGGCGAGTTCGAGGGCCGGAAGTGGCCGATGTCCCGGATCATGCGCGAGTTCCACCGGCCCGACATCTCCTTCGAGCCCACGCCCTGGGGGTTTCGCATCACGACGCTGCGCCCCATGACAGAGGCCTTCACCCACGTGCGCGTGACGCACGAGATCTTTCCCCAGACCTTCTGCATCCCGCTGTCTTCCACCCTCACCATCACCCAGTGGCACGTGCCCATCGACGACACGCACACCTACTGGTATGCCTTCTTCACGAGCTACGGCAGCCCGGTGGACAAGCAGGCCATGCGCGAGCAGCGCGCGCCCCACATCCCGCCGCCGCTGTACGCGCCCAGGATGGGGCGGCACAACGACTGGGGCTTCAATGCCGAGGAGCAGCGCACGCGCACCTTCCTGTGCGTGGGCGAGGAAGACATCAACGTGCACGATCAGTGGGCGGTGGAGAGCATGGGCCCCATCCAGGACCGCACGCGCGAGCACCTGGGCACCACGGACAAGGTGATCATGGCCAACCGCCGCCAGCTCCTGGCGGCCATCGAGGCCGTGCGTGCCGGCGGCACGGCGCCCTTTTGCGCCGACTCCGCGCGCGCGGCCGAGCAGGTGGGCGGCCCGGACACGGTGGACGGCATCGCGCCGGCGGGCGCCTGGGGGAGCTGGTGGCGCGAACAGGCGCAGGCGCGCCACGCTGCCGCACCCTGGACGGACAAGTCGCCCGCGCCGGCGCCCGCGGTGCCCGCATGACGAGCTTTGCCCAGCGCTGCGGCGTGCACGACGCCGCGCGCGAGGCCGCCGTGGACGAGGCGCTGCGGCGCATCGAGGCGGCAGGCCTGCAATCGGTGCGCGTGGCCTGGGGCGATGTGCACGGCCTCATGCGCGCCAAGGCGCTGACCGTGCCCGCGCTCGAGCGCGCGCTGTCCCAGGGCGTGGGCATGGTCAGCACGGTGATGCTCAAGGACACCTCCGACCGCACCGCCTTCAAGGTCTTCGAGCCGGGCGGCACGAGCAGCCTGCCGGGCTTCGGCCAGGCCAACAACATCCTGCTGCTGCCCGACCCCGCCAGCCTGCAGGTGCTGCCTTGGCTGCGGGGCACTGGCTGGATGCGCGCGCAGCCCTGGTTTGCCGATGGCACGCCCGTGCCGCTGGACCCGCGCCTGGTGCTGCAGCGCTCGCTGCAACGCCTGGCGCAGGCCGGCTACGGGATGCGCTGCGGCCTGGAGGTGGAATTCCACGTCTACCGCATCGAGTCCACAGAGGCCGAACTCGACCCGGCACGCGCCGCCTGGCCCGGCGAGCCGCCGCAGGTCTCGATGCTGCACCCGGGCTACTGCCTGCTCGGGGAGGCCTGGCTGGACCGGGTGGAGCCGGTGCTGCGCACGGTGCAGGAGACGGCGCTGGCGCTCGGGCTGCCGCTGCTGTCGCTCGAGGCCGAGATGGGGCCGAGCCAGGTGGAGGCGGTGTTCGACGCCACCCATGCGCTGCAGGCGGCCGACCACATGATGCTGTTTCGAAGTGCCGTGAAGATGGCGCTGCGCCGCCAGGGCTTCCACGCGACCTTCATGTGCCGCCCGCCGTTCCCGGAAGTGATGTCCAGCGGCTGGCACCTGCACCAGTCGCTCGTGGACCTGCAAACCGGAGAAAACGCCTTCATGCGCGCGGCGCCCGAGCCCGGCAGCGGGCCGCTGGAGGCTGCCCACCTGCTTTCGCCCGTGGGTGGGCACTACCTGGCAGGCCTGCTCGCCCACGCGCCGGGCATGGCCGCGCTGTGCACGGCCACGGCCAACGGCTATGCGCGGTTTCGGCCCCACGCCCTGGCGCCGCAGTCGGTCCTGTGGGGCCGTGACAACCGCGGCGCGATGCTACGCGTGGTGGGTGCGCCCGGCGACCCCGGCACGCGTATCGAGAACCGGCTGGGCGAGCCGGCCGCCAACCCCTACCTGTACCTGGCCTCGCAGATCGAGGCCGGGCTGGACGGCATGCGCCAGGCGCTGGCCGCGCCGCCGGCCACCGAGGACCCCTACCACCCTGGCGCGCAGCGCCTGCCCGCGAGCCTGGGTGCGGCGCTGGATGCCCTCGGGCAGGACACGGCCCTGGTGGAGGGCCTCGGGCCGGAGGTGGTGGCCTGGTACACGCGGCTCAAGCGCCAGGAGGCGCAGCGTTTCGAGGATGCCCAGGACAAGGACGCCTTCCAGCGGCGCGAGTATTTCAGCCGCTTCTGAGCGGCTCGAGTACTTCAGCCGCTTCCGAGGGGCCGGGCCTCCCTCCGATGCGAGCGCCCCGGGCTCGCGGCACCAGGCTCTTTGCCGTGGCCGCGCGCACCGGGCCGGGAACTCGGTCATGACGTCGGGTTTTCCTCGATGGGTTCCTCGCCGATGTCCGCCTTCTTCGCCTTTCTCGACCGCCGCCTGGAGCGGCTCTTCGCCCTGCTCGAGAAGGGCACGCTGGACAAGCGCCGCCGCATCGACGAGGGGCGCTGGGGCCGGGCCGCCGCGGCTCAGCTGATGACCGACTGCTGCGCGATGCCGGCGTCGACCAGCACGTGCTGGCCGGTCATCCCGCTGCTCTCCTGGCTGGCCATGAAGAGCGTGACCCCGGCCACGTGCGTCGCGTCCAGGCGCACCTTCAGGCACTGGGCCTCGAGGAAGGCCTGATCGGCGGCGGGGTCACGGTGCAGGGCCGTCTGGCGCTCCGTGACGATGGCCCCCGGCACCACTGCATTGACACGGATGTTGCGTGCACCGAGCTCGCGCGCGAGCGTGCGCGTGAGCCCGAGGATGCCGGCCTTGGCGGTGGTGTAGCCCACCAGGTGGGGGCGCCCGCGCATCCAGCTCACGCTGCCCATGTTGATGACCACGCCGCCTCCGGCATCGGCCATGGCCGGCGCGCAGGCCTGGATGGCAAAGAAGTAGTGCTTGAGGTTCAGGGCGATGCGCTCGTCCCAGAACTGCGGCGTGACGTCCTCCATCCGGTGGCGGTCGTCGCGCCCGGCGTTGTTGACGAGCACGTGCACCGGGCCGTGCTGCTCGATCAGGCCGTGCAGCAGCGCCTGGTAGGCCGGGGCATCGCGCACGTCGCAGGCGGCATACAGCGGCGCCGGCAGGCCGGCGGCCTGGAGCTCGGCGGCCA
>JBJTVI010000398.1:0-5154 GCA_046081145.1 Rubrivivax sp. | reverse complement strand
TGCTGCCCCGCGACCTGAGTGCCTACCGGCGCGGTAACAGCGGCGTGGACTATGTACACCGCTTCGAAAGCGGCCAGCCAGGCCCCCATGTGCTGATCAATGCGCTGACGCATGGCAACGAGTTCTGCGGCATGGTGGCGGCCACGCACCTGCTCGATGCGGGCGTGCGCCCCTTGTGCGGCACCCTCACGGTGACCTTTGCCAACGTCGAGGCCTACGAGAGCTTCGATGCGCAGCGCCCCTTCGAGAGCCGGCAGCTCGTGCACAACCTCAACCGCGTGTGGTCGCCGCAGTGGCTCGAGGGCCCCGAGGACAGCCCCGAGCTGCGCCGCGCGCGCGCCCTGCGCCCCGTGGTGGCCACGGCCGACCACATCCTGGACCTGCACTCCACGAGCCAGCCCGTGCAGCCCTTCTGGGTCTACCCGCAGCGCGCGCGCAACGCGCAGGCGGCGCTGGCCATCGGGCGCCCGGCCGTGCACCTCGTCATGCCCTCGGGGCTCGGCTCGGGCGTGCCGCTCATCCAGCACGGCGCCCACGGTCTGGCCGAGGGCGCGGCCGGGGAGGGCGGGGTGGCGCTGGTGGCCGAGTGCGGGCAGCACTTCCTGCGTGCCACGGGCGAGCTCGCCACCGAGGTGACGCTGGATTTCCTGGCCCACTTCGGGCTTGTCGAGCGCCAGGCGCCGCCGGGGGCGCGGGGTGCCGCGCAGACCCGGGTGGAGCTGCTGCGAACGGTGGTCGTGCGCACGCCGGAGTTCCGCTTCGCCCGGCCGGTGCTGGGCTTCGAGACCTTCGACGAGGGCGAGCTCATCGCCACCGACGGGGATGAGGAGATCCGTGCCCCCTGCCCGCGCTGCACGATCCTGATGCCCACGCGCCAGCCCGTGCCGGGGCGCGAGGGGGTGTACCTGGCGCGGCCGCTGTAGGCCGGCCCTTGTGCTGGGCCCCTGGCAGGGGCGCCTGTTCCCACGACGAGAAAGCCACGATGACCCTCACCTTCCTGTGCGCCCCCCGGTGGGCGCGGCGCCCGCGCTCCTGGGCGGCAGCCGGCCTGGCGCTGGCCGGCCTCCTGGGCTCGGGCTGGCTGCAGGCCAATCCTGCGCCCGCAGCCGCCACGGCCAGCGCCGACAGCGGCGTGCAAGGCTTCTACCGCCAGCCCGCCCTGCGTGGCAACCACGTGGTCTTCGTGGCCGAGGGCGACCTCTGGCGGGTGGGCCTGGGCGGTGGCCGGGCCGAGCGGCTGACCACCCACCCCGGCCAGGAGGCGTGGCCGGCGCTGTCGCCCGACGGGCGCTGGCTGGCCTTCGTGGGCAGCCATGACGGCGGTGCCGATGCCTACGTGATGCCGCTGGCCGGCGGCGTGCCCCGGCGCCTGACCTGGGAGGGCTCGGGGGTGCGGGTGTGGGGCTTTGCCGCCACGGGCGAGGTGCTGGTGACCGTGCCCGCACGCAGCGGGCATCCCACCACGCAACTCCAGGCGGTGGAGCCGCGCACGCTCGCGCGCCGGATGCTGCCGGTGGCGCAGGCCAGCGACGGGGCGCTCAGCGCCGATGGCAAGCGGCTGTACTTCACCCGCAGCGGGCTGCGCGGGGACCATGCGCGCCAGTACCGCGGTGGGGCCATCGCGCGGCTGTGGGTGCTCGAGCTCGAAGGCCGGGCCGAAGCCCGGCCGCTGGTGGAGGAGCGCGCCAACGACCGCCGCCCGATGCCCTATCGCGATGCGCGCGGGCAGGATCGCGTGGCCTTTCTCTCCGACCGTGACGGCACGGTGAACCTGTGGTCGGTGCGCGCCGACGGCGCGGGGCTGCGCCAGCACACGCGCCATGCCGGCTGGGACATCCGCCACGCCGCGCTCGACGGCACGCGCGTGGTCTACGCCCTGGGCGCCGACCTGCGTGTGGCCGATCTCGCCAGCGACGAGGACAGGCTGCTCGACATCCGCCTGGGCGGCGATTTCGAGGCCCAGCGCCAGCGCTGGGTGGCCCGGCCCCAGACCTTCCTCACCAAGGTGGCCATGGCCCCGGATGGCGAGCGTGTGCTGCTGGCCGCGCGCGGGCGCCTGGCCACGCAGGGGGTGGGGGCGCTGCGCCGCGCCGAGCTCCCGCAGCCGGCCGACGGGCGCTGCCGCGACGCCGTCTTCAGCCACGACTCGCGCCACGTCTATGCGCTGTGCGACTTTGCCGGCGAGCCCGAGGTGTGGCGCCTGCCGGCCAACGGCGCCGGCGCCCCCGTCCAGATCACGCGTGGCGCCACCGCCCAGCGCGAGACGCTGCGCGCCTCGCCCGACGGGCGTTGGCTCGTCCACGACGACCGTGACGGCCGGCTGTGGCTCACCGATCTGCAGGCCGAGGGCTACCCCACGCGCGAGCTCGAGCACAACCGGATGGACGGCCGCTTCGAGGATGTGGCGTGGTCCCCCGACGGCTCGGCGCTGGCCTTCACGCGGGCCGTGGGCAACGTGACGCGCAGCCAGCTCGTGCTGCTGCGCCTGGCCGATGGCCAGCGCCAGGTGCTCACGAGCGACCGCTACGACACCGACTCGCCGGCCTTCAGCCCCGACGGGCGCTGGCTCTACTTCGCCTCCAACCGCCACTTCGCCATCACGGGCAACTCGAGCCCCTGGGGAGATCGCAATCTCGGGCCCAACTTCGACCGGCGCACCAGGCTCTATGCCCTGGCGCTGCAGCCCGGCCTGCGTGCACCGATGGCGGTGCCCGATGAGCTGACGCCTGCCGCGCCAGCCAACGCTCCGGCAGCGGCATCGGGTACGGCGTCGGGTGCAGGGCCGGGCTCAGGATCGGGGGCGGCAACGGCGCGGGCCGTGGCCCCGGCCGCCTCGGCCCCGGCTCCCACCGCCCCTGCTGCGGCCAGCCGCGCGCGCGCCTTGCCGGCCATCGTCTGGGAGGGCCTGGCAGGCCGGCTGCACGAGCTGCCCGTGGCCCCGGGCAACTACCGCATGCTTCGCACCGACGGCCGGCGCATGTGGCTGCTCGACACCGAGTTCGGCTCCGAGCGGCGCACCAGCCTCAAGACCTTTGCGCTCGAGCCGGGCGAGGCGCGCCTGGAGACGGTGGCCAGCGAGGTGCGCGAGTTCGAGCTCGGCGCCGACGCCAAGCGGATGATGGTGGTGCGGGGCGCCGGGGGGCCGGGTGCCGCGCCGGAGATCCTGCTCGTCGAAGCCGGCGCACGGCTGCCCGCGGAGACTGCCCGCGCGCAGGTGCGCTGGTCCGACTGGTCGATCGCCACCGACCCCAAGGCCGAGTGGCGCCAGATGTTTGCCGACGCCTGGCGCATGCAGCGCGAGCACTTCTACGACCGCGACATGCACGGCGTGGACTGGCTGGCCGTGCGCCGGCGCCACGAGCCGCTGCTCGAGCGCGTGACCGACCGGGTGGAGCTGGCCGAGCTGATGGCTCAGATGGTGAGCCACCTGGGCGCACTGCACAGCCAGGTGGGTGCGCCCGACCTGCGCAGCGGGCCCGAGGAGCCTGCGCTGGCCTCGCTGGGTGCCGAGCTGGTGCGCGAGCCCGGCGGCTGGCGCATCGCGCGCATCCTGCGCGGCGACCCCGAGCTGCCCGGGGAGGCTTCGCCGCTGGCCGCGCCGGGCCTGGAGATCGCCGAGGGCGACGTGATCACCGCCCTCAACGGCCGGGCGGCCGCCGAGGCTTCCGACCCGGCCGAGCTGCTGCGCGGCCAGGCCGGGCGCCAGGTGCTGCTGGCGTTGCGCAAGGCCGACGGCCGCAGCGTGCAGGCCGTGGTGCTGCCGGTGAGCCTGGCGCGCGAGCGCCAGCTGCGCCTGCTCGACTGGCGGCAGTCGCGGCTGCGCACCGTGCTCGAGGCCAGCCAGGGCCGCATCGGTTACCTGCACCTGCGTGCCATGGGCGGGCTCGACATGGCCGACTTCGCGCGCGAGTTCTACGCCCACTCCGACCGCGATGGCCTGGTGATCGACATGCGTTTCAACTCCGGGGGCAACATCGACAGCTGGGTGCTCGAGAAGCTCCTGCGCCGCGCCTGGGTGTGGTGGCAGCGCCGCTCGCCGCCGGGATCCCCGCCGTACCCGAACATGCAGCAGGCCTTCCACGGCCACCTCGTGGTGCTCGTCAACGAGGAGACCTACTCCGACGGCGAAACCTTCTCCGAGGGCTTCAAGCGCCTGGGCCTGGGCACCGTCATCGGCCGGCGCACGAGCGGCGCAGGCGTGTGGCTGTCCGACCGCAACCGGTTGCTGGACAACGGCATCATGCGCGCGGCCGAGACCGGGCAGATGGATGCGCAGGGCCGCTTCCTGATCGAGGGCGTGGGCGTGGCCCCGGATGTGGAGGTGGACAACCCGCCGCGCGGCACGTTCGAAGGCGGCGACGCGCAGCTCGACGCCGCGCTCGCCCACCTGCAGCGGTTGCTGCGCGAGCGCCCCGTGCAGCGGCCCGTTCCCGGCCCCTACCCGCGCCCGGTGCGCGGGGCGCCGAATCCCTGAAGAAGCCCATCGAGAGGAACCCCATGTCCGCCCCCCTGGCCCACGCCGACGACTTCAGAAGCCCCGCCGTCACGCAACTGCGCGAGGACCTCGCCCTGGCGCTGCGAGCGGCCGCCCACCGCGGCCTGGCCGAGGGCATCTGCAACCACTTCTCGGTGGAGCTGCCCGACGCCTCGGGCCGCTTTCTGCTCAACCCGCAGGGGCTGCACTGGAGCGAGGTGCGCGCCGAGGACATCGTGCTGGTGGACACCCAAGGCGAGGTGCTGGCTGGCCGCCACCGCGTGGAGCCCACGGCCATGTACATCCACGCCGCCGTGCACCGCGTGGCCGGCAAGGCCTGCGTGCTGCACACCCACATGCCCTACGCCACCGCGCTCACCCTCACCACTGACCGGGCGCTCGACCCCACGCTTTCACAGACGGCCATGCGCTTCGTGGGGCGGCTGGCCGTGGACGCGCACTACAACGGCCTGGCGCTGGACGTGGCCGAGGGCGAGCGCATCGCACGCGCCATGGGCGGGGCCGACGTGGTGTTTCTGGGCAACCACGGCGTGGTGGTGTGCGGCGCGCGCATCGACTACGCCTATGACGACCTGTACTACCTGGAGCGCGCCTGCGAGGTGCAGGTGATCGCGCAATCCACCGTGCGCCCGCTGGCGCCGGTGGAGGCGGGCCTGGCC
>JBJTVI010000397.1:0-6452 GCA_046081145.1 Rubrivivax sp. | reverse complement strand
CCGGGCGGGCGGTCGGCCCGGTGGGCCGACTGCGCTGCGATGCTCGCGCCGGGGTCGCGCCGCCCAACTCGCTACGCTCGGACAAACGGCGGCGAGTTTGAGGACGATGCGCGCTGCGCGCGCCGACCCCGACGCTGCGCTTCTCGCCGCCCTTGACGGCCCGGGTACGGCGGGGGCGTCGGGGCTGCGGGGAGTTGCGGCGCAAAGGGGCGTCGCCGCTGCACCCGGGACGACCATGCCGAGGCTGAAAAGTCGATGCCGCGGCAGACTCGCTGGAAACGCTGCAGTGAAACAGTTGCAAAGGTTGCAACGGTTGCCAGTAGAGTGACACGCGCTATCGCAGACGCATCCGCCTTGTACGTCATCGACCTCACCCACTACCTCGACCCCAGGGGCGCCATCGCCCCGGATCGGGGCCCTGCCCGCAAGTTCGCCGACTTCCTCACCGCCGTGGTGGCCCACGCCACCGACTTTGATCGCCCTGAGGAGACGGGCGGACCGCTGTGCTTCAAGTGCCGCAAGCGCGACCGGCGCGCGGTCGACACCGGCATCACCGAGGATGATCGTGTGATCTGGCACTGCGTGGCCTGCGGCACCCATGGGCAGATCTCGAACTGGCAGGGCAGCCTCTGGGATCTCACCTCTGGCCAGCCGTCGGACTGAACACCTCAACGCCGCTGAACTCGATGGCCAAGCCCCCCGCCGAAGACCCCGCCGATTTCCTCGCCCGGCAGCCCAAGGAAGCGCTGGTTGCGGTGCTGCTGGAGCTCGCACGGGACCACGAAGCCGTACAGGCTCGTTTGGGCCGCATGCAGCTGGCCGACCAACCCGACAAGCTCGCCGCCGGCTTCAAGAAGACCCTGGCAGCGTGGAAGCGCTCCAGCAAGTTCTACAACTACCGGGAAGCCGGCGAGTTCGGCCGAGACCTCGAAGGTTGGCTGGAACAGGTGGAACGTGAGCTCTGCCCCAAGGATCCCCCGGCAGCGCTTGCCCTCTTCCAGGCCTTCATCGAGGCGGACGCGTCCTGGTTTGAGCGCGCCGATGATTCCGATGGCGTGATCGGCGATGCCGTGCGCTCGGCCTGCCAGCACTGGCTGCGTGCCGCCGCGCGCTGCGAGACCCCGGCCAGCGTGTGGCCCGACCGCTTGCTCGCGCTCTACCTGGCCGATGAATACGGCGCTCGCGACGAGTTGCTGCGCCAAGCCAGCCTCTTGCTCGACGAAGCGGCCCAGCGCGAACTGGTTGCCAAGCTCGATGCGCAGTTGTCGGCCGCCGTGGAAGCCTGCCGCGCGCCCAGGAACCCGCCTTACGAAGTCTTCAGGATCTCCGGCGCTCTGTCGCTGCTGTCCGAATCCCTGCGCGACCCCGATGTGACGGTGCGGGCAGCCCTGCGCTACAGCCCCGACCCGAACCCGGTGCAGCGCCAGTCCTTCGCCCGGGCCAACATCGAAGCCGACCGGCCAGCCGATGCCCTGGCGTGGCTGCAGGACGGCTGGGGACATCTCGAAGACAGCCGGCTCGGGCTGCTGGCCGAGGCGCTCGAGAAGCTCGGCCGGTTCGAGGAGAGTGTTCCGATCCGTCGGGGGAGGTTCGAGCAGACGATGTCGGATTTCTGCCTCGACCTCTGGCTTCAGCACCTGCCGGAGGCAGCCCGACTTGAGGCGCGGGACTATGCCCGCGAACTCGCTCTTACCCATTCCAACCTGGAGGCCGCCGCCACCGTGCTCCTGAAGCTCGACGACCCCGCCGCCGCGGAAGCCCGGCTGCTGGCCGAGCCCGGGCAGATCGATGGCACCCAGTACGGAAGCCTTGTCCCCCTGGCCAAGGCACTGCGCAACCACGACTGCCCGCGCGGCGAGACCGTCATCTACCGGGCGCTGCTCAAAGGCATCCTGGAGCGGGCCTATGCCCGCGCCTACGGGCATGCGGCGCGGTACTGGTCACGGCTGCAGGAGATCGCAAACGGCACCATCGGCCTCCTGCCTCTGTCGTCGCACGATGAGTTCGAAGCCGAGATCCGCGCCCGCCATGGGCGCAAGACGGCGTTCTGGGCTCACGTAAACGGCAGCAGACGCGACAGGCCAGACCGGGAGGACGGTGTATAGGCCAGCCCGGCCGATCAAAGCGGGCCCTCACAGCTCTCGATGAGCGAAAGAAACCTTCAACCATCCACACCCACCATGGACCTCGGCCTTCACGAACAAGTCGCCCTCGTCACCGGCGGCAGCAAGGGCATCGGCCTGGCCTGCGCGCAGGCGCTCGCCGCGGAGGGGGCGCGCGTGGCGATCGCCTCGCGCGATCCCGCGCACCTCGACTCGGCCGTGCGCACGCTGGCGCAGGCGGGCCACGCGGTGCAGGCCTTTCAGGCTGACCTGTGCCAGGCCGAGGCGGGGGAGCGGCTCGTGCAGGAGGTGGAGTCTTCGCTTGGCCCGTTGCAGCTGCTCGTGTGCAGCGCGGGGGCGGCGCAGCGCACGCCGCCAGCCGAGTTGCAGGCGGGGCACTGGCATGCCGCGATGCAGGCCAAGTACTTCACCACGATCCACGCGGTGCAGCCGGCCATCGGCCGCATGGCCGCGCGCGGGGGCGGCAGCATCGTCAACATCGTGGGCACGGGGGGCAAGCTGGCCTCGCCCACGCACCTGCCGGGCGGTGCAGCCAACGCGGCGCTGATGCTGGCCAGCGTGGGCCTGGCGCGCGCCTTCGGGCCGCAGGGGGTACGCGTGAACGTGGTCAACCCCGGCACGGTGGCCACTGCGCGCATGGAGCAGGGCCTGCAGGCGCAGGCGCGCATGACGGGCCAGAGCGTGGAGGAGCTGCGCGAGCGGCTGGGCCGCGAGCAGCCGCTGGGGCGGCTGGCCCAGCCCGAGGACATCGCGCGCGTGGTGCTGTTCCTGGCCTCGCCGGCAGCGGCCTACGTGAGCGGGGCGGTGCTCACCGTGGATGGGGCGATGACGCCGATCGTGGTGTAGGCGCAGGCCTCTGGCCGATCCTGGTAGTCCCCCTCAGGTCCGCCACGCCACCACATCGATCCCCTCCACGCGAGGCAGCTGGCGGTCGTTCGAGACGAAACACGCCGCACCGCTGCCCAGCGAAGTAGCCAGGTGCAGCGCATCGGGCATCTTCAGGCCATGTCTGGCACGCAAGGTGGCTGCGCGCTCGAAGCAGGCGCGGTCGTGACCGAGCAGGCTCACCGCGCCACTGTCGAGCAGCAGTTCGCGAACGGCCGCCGTTGCGGCTGCATCGTTCAGTCGAAGGGGCTGCACCAGGAGCTCGGCCAGCGTGAGGTCGCCCGTGACGCCGAGCAGCTCGCCCCGGCAGCAGGCCTCCAGCAAGGCCACGCTCGGCTCGGCAAGACCGGGCGCGCCATTGAGGACGTAGATGAAGACGTTGGTGTCGAGGTAGACGCGGCGGCCGGCGTATCGCTTCAGAAGGGCCTGCAGGGCCTGAGGGACCTGAGGGACCTGAGGGACCTGAGGGACCTGAGGGGCCTGAGGGACCTGAGGGACCTGAGGGACCTGAGGGACCTGAGGGACCTTGAGGCCGGGCACGGCAGCGGCCCCTACCACTCGTCGCGAAGATTGCGCACGAGGGCATCCGCCTCCTCGGCGGTCCGGCCGAAGACACCCCCGCCCGCCCCGAGGAAACGGCTGATCGAAGGGGCCGGGCCCTGCGCCGCGCGCTGCGGCACGAGCAGGATGCCGCCTCCCACGACGCGCACCTCCAGCGCATCGTCCGTGGCCAGCCCGACGGCTGCCACGGCTGTTGCCGGCAGCGTGATCTGGCGCCGCTCGCGCAGGTGGATGGTGGAGGTGGCCATAGGGCAGTGGAGAGGATTTCTGACAGAACCACTTCATTCTGACAGAAAATGAGGGGGCCGTGAGGGGCAGACCGGCGCGTGGCCCGCGGCTCTGCGCAGCCTCCGGCGGATCCGTCTGATCCCGCCTGATCCGCCTGAGCCGTCCCTGCGACCCTATCGCGCTTCCCGTTCTCCGCTACCCCGCCGCGCGCAACGCCTGCGCCCGCAACTCCATCGCCCGCTGCGCCGCCGGCCTGGCCAGGCAGCGCGCGTGCCAGGCGCTCACGTTCGGGTAGGCCGCGCCGCCGAGTTCCTTCAACCGCATCAGCACCGCCGCCAGGTTCAGGTCGGCCACCGTGAAGCGGCCGGCCACGAGCCACTCCCGGCCGGCGAACACCTGCTCGGCCACGGCCAGCTTCTTGCCGATGGCCTCCAGCGCACCAGCCACTGCCGCGGGCTGCCGCTCGGCCTCGGGCAGGTAGACCGTGTGCTGGAACCAGATGCGTGTCTGGCTTTCGATCTCGGCGGCGGCCCAGAAGGTCCACTGCAGGACCTGCGCCTCCTCCTCGAAGCCCGAAGGGCCGAGGCCGCCGGCACCGTAGCGCTCGGCCAGGTAGAGGTTGATGGCCAGCGACTCCCACACCACCACCCCGTTGTCGTCGATCACCGGGATCGCGCCGTTTGGGTTCAGGGCGAGGAAGGCCGGCTCCTTGATGGCCGGATCGTTGAAGGAGAGCTTGAGGTGCTCGTAGGGCAGGCCGAGCTCTTCGGCGCACCACAAGGTGCGCACGGCGCGGGAGGCGGCAATGCCGTAGATCTTCAGGGTCATGGCAAGTCTGGCGAGAAGGTGGAGAAGGCGTGATGGTGCCAGCCTCCGAGCGCCGGGCCGGGATTGCGTTTTCCCGGGTTGGCACCGGGGGGAGGTCGGCGCTAACTTGTCGGGCGGGAGGCCCTTGAACATGCCCGCTCGCTCGCTTTCGATCGGGGCGCGCAGCTTCACGCTCGACGCGCGCCCGGACCGTCTCGACCTGCGCGACCTGCGCTACCAGCCCGCGCTCGGCCACCTCGCGCCGCGCCTGCCCGAGTACGGGGTGCTGGCGCCCTTGCTGGCCGCCAGCACGCAGGCGGGCCTCATGCTCGACCAGGGACAGGACTGCGCCTGCACAGGCTTCGGCCTGGCGGCCGTGATCAACCACCTGCGGCTGCTGTCGGCGCGGGAACAAGGACAGCCCCCGCCGCCGGGGGTGAACCCGGCCATGCTCTACCGCCTGGCGCGGCTGTACGACGAGTGGCCGGGGGAGGACTACGAGGGCTCGAGCTGCCGCGGCGCGCTCAAGGGCTGGCACCGCCATGGCGTGTGCCGCGAGGCCCTGTGGCCGGCCGACGGGCCGGTGGAAGACGCCGCCCGGCGCGACGAGGCCGAGCGCAACTGGGACGTGGCCGCGCTGGGTTGCACGCTGGGCGTGTACTACCGCATCGAGGTGGCATCGGTCGTGTCGCTGCAGGCCGCCTTGCGCGACACGGGCGCGGTCTATGTCTGCAGCACGGTGCACGAGGGCTGGGCCCTGCCCCCGAGCCCCCTGCCGGACACGCACGCGGCCCTGCCCACGATCGCGCACGTGGTCGAGCCACGTCAGCCCGGCACGCACGCCTACGCGCTGGTGGGCTACGACGAGGTGGGCTTCATCGTGCAGAACTCCTGGGGCACACGCTGGGGTGCGGGGGGCTTCGCGCGTCTGCCCTACGAGGCCTGGGTGGCGCACGGCGAGGATGCGTGGGTGTTCACGCTCGGCGTGCCGCGCAGGGCCGCCTCGGCCGACCCGGGCCCGGACGTTGCAGCCCGGGCAGTTGGCGGGGCCGCGGCGGCCGCCGCCCGCTCGCCGCGGCATCGCCTGCCCCTGACCGAGGCCCTGCGACGCCCTGCGCACGCACGCGCCGCCGGGAGCCCGACAGGCCTGGACGAGGCCGCAGGCCACACGCTCGTGCTCGACCGCGGCTTTGCGGTGCGGCGCGACATCACGGCCGCCGATGTCGCCGAGGACGTGGCGCGAACGGCCTTCGAGCGCCCGCTGGCGTGGTTGCGTGCGCAGCGCTCGCGCAAGCTCCTGGTCTACGTGCACGGCGGGCTCAACAGCGAGGCCGATGCACTCGCCCGCGCCAGGCAGCTCGCCCCCCACGCCCTGGCGCAGGGCATCTACCCGCTCTTCCTGGCCTGGCGCACGGGTGCGCTGGAGACGGCAGCAGACCTCCTGGAGAAGGCGTGGGCGCGCGCCACGGGCTCACCGAATGAGCCACCCCCGCAGGGGCTGCAGGCCACCGGGCGCCATGCGCTGGCACAGCTCAGCGAGCGCACCGACCGCCTGCTCGAAGTGATCGCCCGCCCGCCGGGCCTCGCGCTGTGGGGCCAGATGAAGCTCAACGCCGAGCGGGCGAGCCACCATCGTGAAGGCGGCGTGCGCACGCTCGTGGCGCAATGCCGCGCGCTGCACACGCAGCTGCCCGGCGGCCTGGAGCTGCACCTGGCGGGCCACTCGGCCGGGGCGATCGTGATCGGCGCGATGCTCGGCGTGCTGCGCGAGGCGGGGCTGCGCGTACGCACGCCGCGCCTGTTTGCCCCCGCCTGCACGACGCGCTTCGCGATGGAGAACTACGCGCC
>JBJTVI010000396.1:0-5388 GCA_046081145.1 Rubrivivax sp. | reverse complement strand
GCTCGTGCAGCGTCTGAAGCGCCGGCGCAGGCAGCCCGGCCGGCGCGAAGAGCGCGTACACATTGGTTGCCTGGAGGTCGCCGAAGCCGGCCTCGGCCACTGTGGGCACCTCGGGCAGCTCGGGCAGCCGGCGGGCGCTGGCGGTGGCCAGCGCCACGAGCTCGCCGGCGCGAACCAGCGGCAGCACGGCCCCGACATCGGCCGACATCACGGCCACCTCGCCCGCGCGCACCGCCATGGCCGCCGGGGCGCCACCGCGGTAGGGAATCTCGTTGAGTTCGATGGCTGCGCCGCGCTGCAGTGCCGCGGCCGCCAGGTGCGTGAGCGCCCCCGGCGTGGGGATGGCGATGGCCACCGCCCCGGGCCGCTCGCGAGCGGCGCGGACCAGGTCGGCCAGGCTGCGGATGCCCGCCGAGGGATGGGCGACGAAGAGCTGCGCCACGTCGGCCAGCGGCGTCACCGGCAACAGGTCGCGCGCAGGCTCGAAAGGCAGCCGCGTGCTGACCTGCCAGGGCAGGACCGTGCGCCCGCTCGTGCTGGCCACCAGCAGCGTACAGCCGTCGGGCGCGGCCTTGGCCACTGCGTCCCATGCGGGGATCGTCATGCCACCGGAGCGGTTCTCGACCAGGTGCGCCACGCCGCTGCTGCGTGAGAGCTGCTCGGCCAGCGCGCGCGCGAGCCGGTCCATCGGACCACCTGCCGTCACCGGCACCACGATGCGCACCGGCCCCGCCCCGCACGAGAGCGCCGCCGGCGCAATGAGGGCCCCGAGCGCGAAGGCGCAGGCCACCCGCGCCAGGCGCAGGTGTCGTGGATGCGGGAAACGGTCACTGCGCCACACAACCCCGGATCCTAACCCCGCCCAGGACCCGTGCAAACCATAGGCGTTGACAAGCCGCCAGCCTTTGCAGTACCATCGCAGGCTTTTCCCGATTCGGGTGAGCCAGGGGCCGCGCGCTTCCGGCTCGTTCGGGTCGAATCCGCTGAATCTGCCCACACGAAGGGGTGGCTGTACGGGGCGCAAGCGCCGGTCGGCACCCTGACGACGGGCCCAAGACTGAAACCGTCGCGCGGCGTGCCGGGCGCGGTCTCAAGTTGGGGTGAACAAATGATCCAAATGCAGTCGCGGCTCGACGTCGCGGACAACACGGGCGCGAAGTCCGTCATGTGCATCAAGGTGCTGGGCGGCTCCAAGCGCCGCTATGCGGGCATCGGCGACGTCATCAAGGTCAGCATCAAGGAAGCCGCTCCGCGTGGCCGCGTCAAGAAGGGCGAGGTCTACAGCGCGGTGGTGGTGCGCACCGCCAAGGGCGTTCGCCGCCCCGACGGCTCGCTCATCCGTTTCGACGGCAACGCGGCCGTGCTGCTCAATGCCAAGCTCGAGCCGATCGGCACCCGCATCTTCGGGCCGGTCACGCGCGAGCTGCGCACCGAGCGCTTCATGAAGATCGTCTCGCTCGCGCCCGAAGTGCTCTGAAGCGGGCCACTGGGGATCCACACCATGAACAAACTCCGCAAGGGCGACCAGGTCATCGTGCTGACCGGGCGCGACAAGGGCAAGCGCGGCACCGTGACGCTGCGTGTCGATGACGATCATGTCGTCGTCGAGGGCGTGAACGTCGTCAAGAAACACGTCAAGCCCAACCCGATGAAGGGCACGACCGGCGGCGTCATCGACAAGACGATGCCCATCCACCAGTCCAACGTGGCGATCTGGAACCCCGCGACCGGCAAGGCCGACCGCGTGGGCATCAAGCTGCTGGCCGACCGGACGAAGGTCCGCGTCTTCAAGTCCAGCGGCGACGAGATCAAGGCCTGAGCGCCGTAGCGGGAATCGACGACATGGCTCAACAGCTTACCGCCCGGCTCCAGGCGCACTACCGTGACACGGTGGTGCCCGAGCTGATGAAAAAGTTCGGCTACTCCTCCGTGATGCAGGTGCCGCGTCTGGAGAAGATCACGCTCAACATGGGCGTGAGCGAGGCCGTTTCGGACAAGAAGGTGATGGACAACGCCGTGGGCGACCTCACCAAGATCGCGGGCCAGAAGCCCGTTGTCACCAAGTCCAAGAAGGCCATCGCGGGCTTCAAGGTCCGCGAGGGTGTACCCATCGGCTGCATGGTCACGCTGCGTGGCGTGCGCATGTACGAGTTCCTGGACCGCTTCGTCACGATCGCGTTGCCGCGCGTGCGCGACTTCCGCGGCATCTCCGGGCGCTCCTTCGACGGCCGTGGCAACTACAACATCGGCGTCAAGGAACAGATCATCTTCCCGGAGATCGACTACGACAAGATCGATGCGATCCGCGGGCTGAACATCAGCATCACGACGAGCGCGAAGAACGACGAGGAGTGCAAGGCGCTTCTCTCGGCCTTCAAGTTCCCGTTCAAGAACTGAGCAGAGAGCAAGGCATGGCCAAGAAGTCACTCCAGGAACGCGAAGACAAGCGCGAGAAGCTGGTTGCCCGCTACGCGAAGAAGTACGCCGAGCTCAAGGCGGTGGCCGACGACGCCAAGCGCAGCGACGAGGAGCGCTACGCCGCGCGCCTGCAGCTGCAGCGCCTGCCGCGCAACGCCAACCCCACCCGGCTGCGCAACCGGTGCGAGCTTACCGGCCGCCCGCGCGGCACCTTCCGCAAGTTCGGCCTGGCACGCAGCAAGATCCGCGAGCTCGCCTTCAAGGGCGACATTCCCGGCGTCGTCAAGGCGAGCTGGTAAGCCGCGCGCAGCCCACAGGAGAACCCCATGAGCATGAGTGACCCCATCGCCGACATGCTGACGCGCATCCGCAATGGCCAGCTGGTGGAGAAGGCCTCCGTCGCGATGCCCGCCTCCAAGCTGAAGCTGGCCATCGCGCAGGTGCTGAAGGACGAAGGCTACATCGATGGCTACCGCATCGTCGAGGACGGCGGCAAGCGTGAGCTCGAGATCGGCCTGAAGTACTACGCCGGCCGCCCCGTCATCGAGCGCATCGAGCGCGTGAGCCGGCCTGGCCTGCGCGTTTACAAGGGCCGCGACGCCATCCCCCAGGTGATGAACGGCCTGGGCGTGGCCATCGTGACGACCCCCCAGGGCGTGATGACCGACCGCAAGGCCCGCCAGAGTGGCGTGGGCGGCGAGGTCCTCTGCTACGTCGCCTGACAGGAGCCATTGAGATGTCCCGCGTAGGAAAGATGCCGGTGGCCATCCCCCAGGGGGTGGACGTGCAGATCACCGCCGACCAGATCACCGTCAAGGGGGCCAATGGCACCCTGGTGCGCCCGACGCATGCGCTCGTGAGCGTGCGCAGCGACGCCGGTGCACTGCGGGTGGAGCCCGCCAACGACGGCGCCGAGGCCAACGCCATGAGCGGCACGATGCGTGCCCTGCTGTCCAACATGGTCCAGGGCGTGGGCAAGGGCTTCGAGAAAAAGCTCTCGCTGGTGGGGGTGGGTTTTCGTGCCGCCGCCCAGGGCAGCAAGCTCAACCTGCAGGTGGGGTTCTCCCACCCGGTGGTCAAGGAGATGCCCGCCGGCGTGAAGGTGGAATGCCCCACGCAGACGGAAATCGTCATCAAGGGCGCCGACCGCCAGGCCGTGGGCCAGGTGGCCGCCGAGGTGCGTGCGATCCGCCCTCCCGAGCCCTACAAGGGCAAGGGCATCCGCTACGCGGATGAGCGGGTCTCGCTCAAGGAAACGAAGAAGAAGTAAGGAGCCGCACCATGCTCAACAAGAAGGAACAGCGTCTGCGCCGAGCGCGCCAGACCCGCGTGCGCATCGCGCTGCAGCGCGTGGCGCGCCTCACGGTCTTCCGCTCCAACCAGCACATCTACGCCAGCGTCATCTCCGACGACGGCGCGAAGGTCATTGCCAGCGCCTCCACCGCCGAGAAGGCTGTGCGGGCGGAGATGGCCAATGGCGGCAACACCGCGGCGGCCAGCGCCGTGGGCAAGCTCATCGCCGAGAAGGCGCGGGCCGCGGGCATCGAGCGCGTGGCCTTCGACCGAGCGGGCTTTGCCTACCACGGCCGCGTGAAGGCACTGGCCGAGGCTGCCCGCGAGGCCGGCCTGCAGTTCTGAGTCGTCGACGAATCGAGGAACGCACGAGATGGCGAAGTTTCAACCCCGAGTGGCCGACGAAGGCCGCGACGACGGCCTCAAAGAGAAGATGATCGCGGTCAACCGCGTCACCAAGGTGGTCAAGGGCGGTCGCATCCTCGGCTTTGCCGCGCTCACCGTGGTGGGCGATGGCGATGGCCGCATCGGCATGGGCAAGGGCAAGGCCCGCGAGGTGCCGGTGGCTGTCCAGAAGGCGATGGAAGCCGCACGCCGCGGCATGTTCAAGGTGCAGCTGCGCGGCGGCACCATCCACCACAACGTGGTGGGCGAGCACGGTGCGGCCCGGGTGCTGATGGCCCCGGCCAAGCCCGGTGACGGCATCATCGCCGGCGGCCCGATGCGCGCCATCTTCGAGGTGATGGGTGTGACCGACATCGTGGCCAAGAGCCACGGCTCGACCAATCCCTACAACATGGTCCGCGCCACGCTCGATGCCCTAAAGCGCTCGAGCACGCCGGCCGAGATCGCCGCCAAGCGCGGCAAGACGGTCGAAGAGATCTTCAACTGAGCCTCGGGCGCACGCGGAGAACCCCTATGTCTGACAAGAAGACGCTCAAGATCAAGCTCGTGCGCAGCCCCATCGGCTGCAAGGCCTCGCATCGTGCGACGGTTGCGGGCCTGGGCCTGCGCAGGATGCAAAGCGAGTCCGTTCTCGAGGACACGCCGGCCGTGCGCGGCATGATCAACAAGGTCTCGTACCTGGTGAAGGTGCTGTGATGGAACTCAACGACATCAAGCCCGCCGAGGGCTCCAAGCGCTCGCGCCGCCGCGTGGGCCGCGGCATCGGCTCGGGTCTGGGCAAGACGGCCGGCCGCGGCCACAAGGGCCAGAAGTCCCGCGCGGGTGGCTTCCACAAGGTGGGCTTCGAGGGCGGCCAGATGCCGCTGCAGCGCCGCCTGCCCAAGCGTGGCTTCAAGTCGGCCGCCAAGCCCTTCCAGGACGAGGTCAGCCTGACCGACCTGCAACGCCTGGCGCTCGACGAGATCGACCTCGTGGTGCTCAAGCAGGCCGGCCTCGTGGGCCAGCGTGCCAAGGTGGTCAAGGTGGTCAAGTCGGGTGAGCTCACCCGCAAGGTGGCCCTCAAGGGCATCGGCGCAACCGCCGGGGCCAAGGCGGCCATCGAGGCCGCCGGCGGCTCGGTGGCCTGAGCTCGGGCTTCCCGAACCGACTGCCTGAACCGACTGCCTCAAGGAACCGCGTACCCGTGGCGACCTCCGCTTCCACGCTGGCCAAGAGCGGCAAGTTTGGCGACCTGCGTCGCCGGCTCGTCTTTCTGCTGCTGGCGCTCGTCGT
>JBJTVI010000395.1:0-5611 GCA_046081145.1 Rubrivivax sp. | reverse complement strand
GCAGCCCTTTCCTCTCGACGCCACCCTTCTGACCAGCTGGGCCGAGACCGTGGCCGTGGCAACACTTTCGCCGAACCCCGCGCCGCTGGGGACCGAAGTTCCGCTCGCCGAGGACCTCAGCACGATGCGACCGGGGCGCATGGTCATCTTGCGCCACAGAGGCAACGGCACGGCAATCGCCGCCACGCTCACCCGCCTTCAGGCCCCCATCATCAGCGTCCCGTGGACAGTCACCCTCGCTCCTGCCGCCGGCGGTTCGATTCCCGCCGACTTCACCCGCAGCAGCGTCGAGATCCTCGCCAACGTCGCCCGTGTCAGCCACGGTGAGTCCAAAGTTGAGGTCGCCGGCGGCTCCGACGGCGTGACACCCCACCAGAGCTTTGCGCTCAAAGGCACGCCCGTCACCCGCCTGCCCGGCGCGGTGGGTGCGGAGATCGCGCTGTCGGTCCGCGTCGGCGGGGTGCTGTGGGAGCTGCGCGAGGATTTCCATGCAGCCGGCCCTGATACGCCCGCGCTGCGCGCCGACACCGCCGCCGGGGGCACCGTAACCCTCCGTTTCGGGGGTGAAGGGCGAGGGGCGGTGCCGCCCGCCGGCCGCCGCAACGTCGAGGCGGCCTACCGCGAGGGGCTGGGGCGGATCGGCGACATTGAAGCGGGCCGTCTCGTGCGCATCCGCAAGGCTTCGCCGCTGATCGACGCGGTGACCAACCCGCTTTCGGTACGCGGCGGGACCGATCCAGCCTCCAGCGATGATCTGGTGAGGCAGGCCACCCGCCCCGTCCGCCTGTTCGACCGGGCTGTGTCGGTGGCCGATCACGCCGACCTCGCGCTGCTGTTTCCCGGCGTCGCCCGCGCCGCCGCCCGCTGGACCGGCCAAGCCGTGGAAGTCATCGCGGCGGACGCCATAGGGGAAGGTATCGCCGACCCTGCTGCGCTGCGGGCCTTCCTCGACGCCCGCCGCGACACGACCCTGCCGCTGCTGCTGCTCGATCCGCAGCCGGTGGACGTCTCCATCGCCCTGCGCGTTGAGCGCAGCGCCGCCCACCTGGCCGATGCTGTGCGGCTGGCCGTGCAGGAGGCGTTGCTGGGCGAGGGGCCGCTGCCCGGGCTCTTCGCCTTCGCCAGCCGGGCGCTGTCGGCGCCGCAATCGCTGTCGGGCCTCTACGCCTGCCTGCGTCCTCTGGCGGGGGTGACCGGGCTGGAAGCCACCCGCTTTGCCCTGGCCCCCGCTACGGGCGTCGCCGACATCCTGCACGCGACCGACCGGCAATGGTTGCGTCTGCTGCCCTCGGCCCTGGACATCACGATCGTCGAGCCCGGGCTGCTGACGCAGGACATCCAGGGAGGCCAGCCATGACCCGCCAGGCCATCGACCCCGATGCGCTCGCCCGCACCCTCGAGCTGCTCTACGCGCACATTCCCAACCACTACAAGCGGGCAGACCACGCTGAGCGGGCCGCCAAGCCTGACGAACCCACCGAGCTGGAAGCGCTGGTCACGGTGCTGGCGGCACCGCTCGCCGCAGTGCGCCAGTCGGTGGAGGAGTTGTATGCCGACTTCTTCCCCGACAGCGCCGACGACACGATGCTGCCGGTGCTCGCCGCCTCGATCGCGCTTGAGCTCGTCTTTGCCGACCCGGAAGCAAACCGCCGAGACCTGCGCTCCGCCATGGCCCGCCGCCGCGCCAAGGGCACGCCCGCGATGCTGGAGGCCATGGCCCGCACCCTCCTCGACCGGCAGGTCGCCACCGCCGAGGGCTGGAAGGCTGTGATGCTGGCGCAGGATCTCAACCTGATCCGCCCCGAGCGCGTGATCCCCGACCTCCGGCCCGCTGCCATCGCTGAGCGCGACCGCGGCCCGCTGGCCAGGGTGCACCGCACCCTCGACCCCCGCCCCATCGGCCTGCAGACAGGCCATGTGCATCCACGCCACGTCGTCCACTGGGTGTTTCCGACCCGCCTGCATCCATTGCGCGGCGCGGGTTGCCACCAGTTACCCGACGGTGCCGCCGACCTGCGCTTCGCTGTGGATGGGGCCAACGCCCGCTCCGCCCTGCGGGTGCGGGCTACCTCCAGCGACGACCGTCCCGGCACCGACCGGGTGCCGGACGGCTTGTTCGCCGAGGACCCCGGCGCCTGGCACGGCGTAGAAGGCCGCTTCACGATCCGCCTGACCGGCCTGCCCGCAGCGGCTGCCCCTGCGCCCGCGACGGGCCGCGCTTCCCTGCGCCGGCGCGCGGATGGGGCTCTCGCCCAGATGCCGGTTGCCGTGGAACTGCTCTCCACCGCCGGCGTTCAAACCAGCGGGCCGGTTGAACTGACGGTGGTCGCAGCACCCCTCGCCGGCGGCCTGCCCGATATGGGTTCCGCGCTGGAGCTGGTGACGGTCACGCTCGACCGCACGGGTCTCGGTCCGCCATCCGCGGTCGCCGGTCCCCTGCCTGCCGCGCCAACCCTGATGCTGCGGCTGCAGCCTGTAACCCCTGCTGTGAGCCGGATGGTGGGCGAAACCGTGCTCGCGCTCACTGGCGGAGGTCGCGCTGCCCTGCGTGCAGCGACCGATGCCCGGCTAGCCGAGCAGGGCTACCTGCGAGGTGCGCTGCAGGTGCGCCTCCCCGCCCTGCGCGTCACCGGCCCGCGCTGGTTCCACATCGCCGCGGATGGCTCGCTGCACGAGGCCTCTCTGCCTGGCAGCGCCATCCCGGACCGCCCCCTCGACGGCAATCAACTGCCCGTGCGTGCCCAGGTTTCGGCTCCGGTTGGCCCTGTCTGGCCCCCCGCGTCTGAGACGGCCGCTCGCACCCCCTTCGCTCCGGCCCTCGCCGCCCCGGGGGCCGCGCCTGTACCGGTGCACGGGCTGACCGCCCTGCGCGAGACCGGCACTGCCGAGCTGCCAGCCGGCGAGCGCTGCGCGCTGGTGTTTGCGCTCACCTTCAGCGCCGGTCTGCGCGCCTTCGAACCGATGCTGCGGCTGCGCTGGAGCGGCCCCGATCCGCGCACGGCGGAATGGGAAGCGCTCGACCCGAACGGCGCACCACAGCCAGCCCAGGCCACCGCCGCCCGCTTCGCCGCCCTTGCCGGCCGTCTGGCGGAGGGCATCCCTGACCTGGGGTTGGCGGTTCGCTTCGAGTGCGAGCGTGCCGGCGCCATCCTGACCCCAGGCGAGGTGGCCTTCACCGGCTGTGACGGGCGGGCCGTACTGATCTGCCTGCCCGAATGCGTTGCCGACGACGTTGCCTCGGGCCCTTGGCCGCGGGGCCCTGCCCCCCTCGCCGCCGCCTCGGTGCCGCTGGAGGTGGCAACGGATGGGTCGACATGGCGCGTCGGCACCAACCGCCTGTCGCGCCGAAGCTGCGGCGCGGCAGTGCCGCTGCTCGCTCCCGCTGTGCCCCGCCGCCGCGTGCCCGCCTGGCGCCGCCTGTGCGCATGGGACAACGAGGGCGGCGGGGCCGTGCTCGATCCCACGCTGCCCGGTCGACTCGACATCGACCCCCGCTTCGGCCTGTTCGCGCTGGCCGCCGCCGACGATCTGGTCCCGTACCCGGCAGGCCCGCTCGCAGTCCCGCCATTGGTGACGGTAGACAGTCAGGCGGGCGGCACGATGGACGCGGGCGCTCTGCCACTTGACCATGGCCGCGTGCTCAATCGTCCACCGCGCACGCCCACGCGGCTCGTCTCGGCCTCGGGCCATCTCGGTCGGCACAACCCCGCCTCGCTTGCCGGCCTGCCGCTGCATCGCTCGCTGGCCGAGGCGCTGGCCGCCATCCCGCCCGGCACCGGCGCGACGGAAGTGGTGCGGATCGTGGACAGCGCGGTTTACCGCGAACAGGCTTTGATCTGGCCTGAGGGCCTGACGGCCCTGACCGTTGAGGCCGCACCAGGCGAGCGCCCCCTGGTCGAGATCGATACAGCGCCCCCGGGCCAGCCGCCACCACCCGCGCAGGGTTATGGCGAGCTCACCCTCACCGGCCTTGCTCTGCGTCCGGTGAACGGTGCAGCGACGCTCGCCCTGCCGGCTGCGCAAAGGGTGATGCTGGAG
The DNA here is from genome assembly GCA_046081145.1 of Rubrivivax sp. Taxonomy (GTDB): domain Bacteria; phylum Pseudomonadota; class Gammaproteobacteria; order Burkholderiales; family Burkholderiaceae_C; genus Rubrivivax. Next base: position 1,573 of record JBJTVI010000395.1, on the reverse strand, counting down.
TTTCTCTCGGTTTATGACCCCGCAATGGTGCTGTCTGTCAGCTTGCGCGAGGGCGCCGGCTTCGAGCGTCTGAGCGTGAGCCGTTGCCTGCTCGGGCCGCTCGCGGTTGCCGAACCGGGCCAGGTGCTGCTGGCCGACAGCGCACTCGATGCGGGGGGTGCAGCGGCGCTGGCGCTCAACGCGCCCAGGGCAGACGTGCTGATGGACCGGGTGACCGTGCGGGGCAGCGTCGAGGCAGGGTCGGTGGAGGTCAGCGACGCGATCCTCACCGGCCCCCTACGTGCGGCGGAACTGTTCCGTGGCTGCGTGCGTTTCAGCCTGATCGCGCCTGGTAGCCAGACCCCGCGTCGCCACCGGGTGCTGAGTGTTGATCCGGCCACTGGCCGCGCCATTGCGGCACTGTTCCTCAGCCTGGATCCACGCGACCCCGCCTATCTTCGGCTCGACCCGTCAGGCGATGAGCGGGTGCTGGGCGGCGCAAGCGACGGTGGCGAGCCGGGTGTGTTCAACTCCGTGAAGCTCGGTGAGATCCTGCGGGGTGTGCGGCAGCGACTCGCCGAACACACCCCCGCAGGACTGCGCACCGGTCTGCTGCTGCGACACTAGGTGGTGAGGGAGTAAGAACCCATGGAAGCCGATCTGTCAAGGGGCCACCGGCCTGATCGCAAGCGTGGCCGCGAGTACCGCCGCGTGCTGGTGCGGCAGGGGGCGGCGCTGCTCGACAGCGACATCGCCGCCCTCGGCGATGCACAGGACCGGCTGCTGCGCGAGGCCCTCGGTTTTGCGGCCTGTGCCGAAGGCTCTCCTGATCTCGGCTTCCTCGTTACCCCCGGCGTGCTGCTGGCGCAGTTTCTGCCGGTGCTGGGCACGGAGACCACGGTCACCGCGCCAGCCACGGCCACGCGCGACTTCTCGCGTCGCTACCTCGACCGAATGCCAGGCCTGCGGCTTGCTGGGCCGGGCGGAACGGTGGAAGTCCCATTGGCGGTCGCGCTCCCGGCCGCGTCGCCCATTCGTCTGTGGCTGTGTGCGGATCTGGGCGCAACGATCACCGTCAACGGCACTCCCATTGCCGTTCCTGCCGGGGCCTCCTTTGTGCCGTTCCCCCTGGCGGCAGTCGGTGCCCTGCTGACCATCGTGCCCGACCCTGCCAACCCTTGCTGGCTGGCGATGGTGGAGACCCGCGCCGACAGCGCGGGCCCCGCCGTGTTGCACTGGGCGGCAGGGCGTTACCAGATCGGCGGACTGGTCGCGCAGACACCGGCGCTCGCCTGGCCCGCGCTGGCCAACCCCGCAGGTGCGGCTCTGGTGGCCGCTTCCACCGCGGCGGTGGGCACGCGCCTCGTGGCCTACCTCGAGCTGACGGAGCGACACGTCACCGCCGTCGAGGATCCCGGTCTGGTTGAGCAGGCCCTGGGCGGCGACGGCAACACCACGTCGCGCACGATGCTGGCGGCGCAGGTAAAGCTCGCCGCCGTCGACGCGGGTCTGACACCCCAGACCGTGGCCGCTGCGATCCGCAGCGCTGCGTTGCCCAGCGGCACCGTGCGGTTCGGCACCGCCGCCGCCGTGC
>JBJTVI010000394.1:0-2014 GCA_046081145.1 Rubrivivax sp. | reverse complement strand
CTTGGCCATGCCCAGTTGGTCCGGGTCTGGCCGGTGCGTTCTGCTGCGCACCTCGCGGCCGCGGGGTGTGTGTCTCTGCTGTTGGCGATCCAACTGGCAAGCCAGGCCCACGCCAATCCGGCGGCACCTGCCGCACGGCCTGGTGGCCAGTCGGCCCCGCAGTGCCCCGCGCTGCTGCGCCACACCTTCCCGCGCCTGCAGGACGAAAAGCCCCAGGCGCTGTGCCAGTACGCGGGCAAGGTGCTGCTGGTGGTCAACACCGCGAGCTACTGCGGCTTCACGCCGCAGTACCAGGGCCTGGAGGCGCTGCACGCGAAGTACGCGGCCAGCGGCCTCGTGGTGCTGGGCTTTCCATCGAACGACTTCAACCAGGAGACGGGCTCGGCGCAGCAGATCGCCGACCTGTGCTTCAACACCTACGGCGTGAAGTTCCAGATGTTTGCCGAGACGTCGGTCAAGGGGGGCGAGGCGCACCCATTCTATCGCGCGCTGGCGCGCCAGGCCGATCGCGCCCCGCGCTGGAACTTCCACAAGTACCTGGTGGACCGGCAGGGCAAGGTGGTGGACAACTTCTCCAGCGTCACCGGCCCGATGGATGCCAAGCTCGTGGGGGCGGTGGAGAAGGCGCTGGCGGCGCGCTGAGGGGCGACGCGCGCGCTCGCACCGCCGGCCGCTCGCAGCGCCCGCCGGTTTCGACGCCTTCAGGCAGGTGGCCCGCTGGTGAGGCGCAGCAACTGCGCCACCGCAGAGACCGCCACCACCTCGGGCTCCTTGCTCGCCAGGCCCTCGATGCCGATGGGGCAGGTGAGGCGGGCCAGCTGACTCTCCGTGAAGCCGCGCGCGAGCAGCCGGTGTTCGAAGCGCGCGCGCTTGGTGCGGCTGCCGATGAGGCCGAGGAAGGCGAAATTTCCGCGCTTGAGCGCTGCCTCGACGATCGCGTAATCGAGGTCGTGGCTGTGCGTGAGGACGAGCAGGTGGGCACCGGGTGGAGCGGTGTCGACTTCTGCCTGCACCGGCTCGACGCACACCCGTTCGATGTGCGGGGGAAGAGCCAGCCCGGCAGGGAACTGTTCCTCGCGCTCGTCGATCCACTGCACACGGCAGGGCAGGGTGGCCAGCAGGCCGGCAATGGCGCGGCCCACATGGCCGGCGCCGTAGAGCTGCAGGAAGAAGCGCGGGGGTGGCTCGCTCCAGGCTTGAAGCGCCGCGGCATCGAGCCGCTGGTGGCGCAGCCACACCACCCCGCCGCAACACTGCCCCAGCGCCGGGCCCAGGGGGTGGCGGGAATCGTGTGGGCTGCGCTCGCCGCGCGCCAGCCGCTCGCGCGCGAGCGCGATGGCCGCGAGTTCCAGGTGGCCGCCGCCGATCGTGCCCAGGGCCTCGTGGGCGCTGACGAGCATGCGCGTGCCGGCCTCGCGCGGGACCGAACCTTGGGTCGCCGTGACCTCGATGAGCTCGGCCTCCCGACCTTGGGAGAGCCATTGCTCGGCCGCCCCGCGCAACGCCTGCAAGGCGCTGCCGGACGCGCCTGCGGCGAGCGCCGAACCGGTGGCGCCGCGCCCCGCCTGAAACCCGGGTGCCGACATCAGCCCCGGCCGCGGACCGCGTTCACCGCGCGCAGGATCGCCTCGGGCGTGGCCGGCGCCGAAAGCGGCGGCTGCACGCGGTGCGCGCCCACGGCCGAGATGGCGTCGCGAAGGGCGAGAAAGGCCGAGAAGGCCAGCAGGATGGGCGGCTCGCCCACGGCCTTGCTGCGGTGGATGCTCTCGGCGCGGTTGGGTTCGCCGTAGAGCGCGGTGCGCAAATCGGCCGGCACATCGTTGGCGGTGGGGATCTTGTAGGTGCTCGGCGTGTGGGTGAGGAGCTTGCCGGTGCGCGGGTGCCACACCAGCTCCTCGCTCGTGAGCCAGCCCACGCCCTGCACGTATGCGCCCTCGATCTGGCCGATGTCGAGGGCCGGGTTGAGCGAGCTCCCGGCGTCGTGCAGCAGGTCGGCGCGCAGCACGCTGCTCTC
>JBJTVI010000393.1:0-2445 GCA_046081145.1 Rubrivivax sp. | reverse complement strand
CCCCGCTGGTGACGCCGAGCCCGCGGCTGCCCCGCGCCCCTACATGGAGATCGAGGATCCTCCGGACGGCCCCGTGCCGGAGGACGTCATCGCCCGGTTCGCCGCGATGGTGGAGGCCGATAAGGAGCGCGAGTCGCGCCGCGCGGAGCGGGAGCGTGGCGACGCGGGCTGAACCCGCGGCGGAGGACCGCGGGCTCGCCCGCCTGTGGGGGCTCGTGGCGGGTGGCCCTTCTGGACGGCTCGGCCACGATCGAGTCGTGCCCGGACCGGGGCACGACGGTGGTGATGGAGATTCCCGCCTAGACGGCTGCGGCGGCGTCGGCGCGATCGCGCAGCGTCATCATGCGCTCCCACGCCTTCTGCTCGGCCGCGGCGTGCGCCTCGGCATCGGCGTAGAGGTGCGAGCCGCGCGAGATAGCCAGGTAATCGGCCATGGCGCGCTCGAGTTCCTCATGCGCGTTGCGGAACTGGTAGGCGACTTCTGCGGTCATCTCGGCAGTGCTCCCGCGTTGGGGTTCCGTAAAGGAAAATTATCCGCCGGTCCGGACGTCACGCAGCAGAACGCGGCGCGCCTGCAGCCCATCGGGGCCCACCTCGATGATGCCCACGGCGGATGCCCGCTCGTGATCGCTCATTCCCGCCCGAAAGCGCATGTACGCACGGCCTTTGACACCGGTGCGCTCACTCGCGTCGCGCTCCTCGGGTATGTAGACGGCGCCCGGCGAGAACACCCGCGTGCCCCTCACCTGGGTGTCCACCGGCATGTGTAGGTGGCCGTGCACGATGAGGTCCACGGGGCCCAGCCGACGGCGCATGTGACGATGCAGCCCGAGCAGCACGACCTTGCGGCGCACGAGGCTCAGCCCCGCCGCCGGTATCTCGATGCCCCGCGTGCGGCGCCCGTGCACGAGGCCGATGCGCCGCCCGCGCACGCGCACCACCCGCTCGCGCGGGAGGTCGATGCCGGCCAGGAGATCGTTATCGCCCTGCACGGCCACCACCGGCGCGATGCGCTCGAGTTCGTCGATCACGCTGGTGCAGGTGAGGTCACCTGCGTGCAGGATGAGGTCGCAGCCCTCGAGGGCCGCGGGCACCTCGGGGGGCAGCGTGGGCAGCACCTCGCCCACGTGCGTGTCGGCCACCACGCCGATGTGGATGGTGCCGCTCAGATGGCCGTCGCGTGGTAACCGGCGTCCACGTGCAGGGTCTCGCCGGTCACCGCCCGCGCGAGGTCCGAGCACAGGAACAGCGCAGCGTCGGCCACCTCGTCGGCGTCGATGGGGCGGCGCAGGGGGGAGCGCTCGGTGGCGTTGTCCACCATGTCGCCGAACCCCGGGATGCCACGGGCCGCGAGCGTGCGCACCGGGCCCGCCGACAGGGCGTTCACGCGCACGTTGTCGGGGCCCATGTCCCAGGCGAGGTAGCGCACGATGCTCTCGAGCGCCGACTTCGCGATGCCCATCACGTTGTAGCCCGGAACCGCGCGCTCGGCCGCCACGTAGCTCATGGTCACGATGGCACCGCCGCCGGCGTCGCGCATGTGCGGCTCCACGCGCTCGGCCAGCCGCTTGAGCGACCACGACGAGATATCCAGCGCAAGCTGGAAGCCATCATCCGAGACGTCCATGAAGCGGCCGCCGAGGTCCTCCACCTTCCCGAAGGCCACGGCGTGCACGAGGATGTCAATGCCGCCCAGCGCCTCGGCCGTGCCTGCCACGGCGGCGTCGAGCTCGGCGTCATCGGTGACGTCGAGCGGCAGCACGGGCACCGGCCCGTTGGAGAGCTCACCGGCCAGCTTGCGCACGTCCTTCTCCACGCGCTTGCCCTGGAAGGTGAGCGCCACGCGCGCACCCTGCTCATCGAGCCGTCGCGCGATGGCCCACGCGATGCGGCGCTTGTTGGCCACGCCCACCACCAGCGCGCGCTTGCCCTCGACGATCCCGCTCACGTGTCATCCCCCGCGTTCTCCAACTGACCGCCGCAGGCTAGCCTGCGGGGCCGTGCGATTCCCCGCCAAGCCACTGACGAGGGCCCTTGCGGCACTGATGCTCGCCGTGGCCTGCGCATTGGCCTTCGCGCCCGGCGCCATGGCGCACGCCCTGGTGGATCAGATCACCCCCGCCGACCGCGCGCGACTCGACTCGGGCCCCGCCCGGGTGGAGGTGCGATTCACCGAGCCGGTGCAGTTGCTGCAGCAGTCGGACCTCACCGTGGTGGATTCCCGGGGCGAGCCGGTGAGCAGCGGCCCCGGAGCGGTGCAGCAGGGCAACGCGTCGGTGATCGAGGTGCCGGTGCGCCCCCGCCTGGCCCCGGGCTCGTACACCGTGCGCTGGCGCGTGGTGTCGGCCGACGGGCACATCATCCCCGGTGCATCGGTGTTCGCCGTGGGCGACTTGCCGCTGGCCGCGCCCTACCTGGGTGGCCCGGGAGGCGGCGAGGGCCCCA
>JBJTVI010000392.1:0-6247 GCA_046081145.1 Rubrivivax sp. | reverse complement strand
ATCAGCTCGGTGAGCGCCTGCTTGGGCAGCACATGCTGCGCCAGCACGCCCAGGCGCTGCGCGGGGGTCGATTCGTCGTTCGGGGGCATCTGCCGGGCTCCTGGCGTCGCGCCCGCCGCTAGCGCAGCGCAGGGGCGGTCTCGCGTGCCGCCCGCACCATGCCTGCGGCCACACCCGCACCGAAGCGCTTGGCCAGGCGCTCGGCCACGTTCTCGCGCGGGGTGTAGTCGACGATTTCCTCGGCCTTGACCACCTCGCGCGCCACGAAATCCAGGTTGCCGAAGCGATCGGCCAGGCCCAGCTTCACCGCATCCTCGCCGTTCCACACCAGCCCGGTGAAGAGCTCGGGCGTCTCCTTCAGGCGCGCGCCCCGGCCGTCCCGCACCACCTTGATGAACTGCTGGTGGATCTGCGCGAGCATCTCCCGCGCAAAGGCATCGTGCTGCGGGTTCTGCGGGCTGAAGGGATCGAGCATTCCCTTGTTCGCTCCGGCGGTCAGGAGCCGGCGCTCGATGCCGAGCTTTTCCATCGCGCCCACGAACCCGAAGCCATCCATCAGCACGCCCACGCTGCCCACCAGGCTCGCCTTGTCGACGAAGATTTCGTCGGCCGCCACGGCCAGGTAGTAGGCACCCGAGGCGCAGATGTCCTCCACCACCGCGTAGACCTTCTTGCCGTGCAGCGCCTTGAGGCGCCGGATCTCGTCGTGCAGGATGCCTGCCTGCACGGGGCTGCCGCCCGGCGAGTTGATGCGCAGCGCCACGGCCTGCGCACCCGGATCCTGAAAGGCCGCCTTCAGCGCGCCCAGCAACGCCTCGGCACTGGCCTCGCTGTCGGCCTCCAGCGTGCCGCGCACCTCCACCAGCGCCGTGTGGGGCGAGTAGGTGGCGCTCACGTGCATGCGGCCGGCCCACAGCACCACCAGCACCGTCACCGCCAGCCCGAGCCAGGCCAGGCGGAACCCCACGCGCCAGCGCCGCTCCAGGCGCCGCTCGCGCAGCAGTTCTCCCGCCAGGCGCTCCAGCGCAGCCTCGGCAGCCGTGGGTGGAAACGGGGGAGTCGAAGGGGCGGCTGCCGCCATCGTTGCAGCGGGAGACCCCGCAGAGGCAGCCGCCGTCGGCCCCGCCTCGGGGCCCGGCACAGCCACGGGCGCAGGCCCGGATTCGGCCGGCCCGTGCAGGCTCGGTTCGTGTCGTTCGTCCATGGAAAGAAGGCTCGGGAGTTCAGCCCGCGGGCTCGCCGGCAGCAGCGGCGTCGGGGCCGTCCTCGAAGACGGGGCGGATGTGCTCCGAAGGATACCAAGTGACCTGCCCGCCCTCCTCGCGCACGGTCAGCGGCGTGAGCCGGCCGCGCCCGCAGGGCCCGCCCACGCAGCGCCCGTCGGCGGGCTCGTAGGTGGCACCGTGGATCGAGCACACGATGAAGCGCTTGTCGCCATCGAGGAACTGGCCCTCCTGCCAGTCCATCTCGGCGGGCACGTGCACGCAGCGGTTGAGGTAACCCACCACCGAGGCATCGAAGCGCAGCACGAAGGCGCGCGCAGGCATGCCCCAGGCCAGCACATCGAAGACCCAGGCCTTGCCGCCCTCCTCCAGTTCCTGCGAGGGGCAAAGCGCCACGCCGCTCACGCGTGCTCCAGCAGCCACGCGTGCAGCTCGGCCGTGGTGTGCGCCACGAAGACGGGGGCGTGCGCCGCAAAGGCCGTGTGCGCGTGCGCGCCGTAGCTCACGCCCAGGCCCGTCACGCCCGCGCGCGTGGCCATCTCCAGGTCGTGCGTGGTGTCGCCGATCATCAGCGTGCGTGCCGGCGCCACGCCCAGCTCGGCCATGAGCTCCAGCAGCATCTGCGGGTGCGGCTTGGAGGCCGTCTCGTCGGCGGTGCGCGTGGCGTCGAAGAGCGTGTGCAGCTGAGTCGTGCCCAGCGCCTCGTCCAGGCCGCGCCGGCGCTTGCCCGTGGCCACTGCCAGCAGGTGGCTGCGCCCGCGCAGCTCCTGCAGCATCGCCAGCGTGCCCTCGAAGAGCACCACCTCGTGCTGCGCGGCAAAGTAGTGGCGCCGGTAGGCCTGCGCCAGCTCGGCGTAGCGTTCGGCGGGAAAGTCCGGTGCGGCGTGCATCAGCGCGTCGCGCAGGCCCAGCCCGATCACGTAGGCGGCACGCTCGTCGTCGGGCACGGTGGTGCCCACGTCGCGGCAGGCGCCCTGGATGCAGCGCACGATGAGGGCGGTGCTGTCGAACAGGGTGCCGTCCCAGTCGAAGGCGATGAGGTCGAAGCGTCGGTTCTTCATGCGGATCTCGAGGGGCGCGATCATGCCCGAGCCGGGCCCAGCGCACCGACCACCCGCGCCAAGGCCTCGGGCAGCGGCGACTGAAACTCGAGCACCTCCCCCGTGGCCGGATGCGCGATGCGCAGGTGCTGGGCGTGCAGGAACATCCGCGCCAGGCGCACCGGCGGCCCGTTGCCCTGCTTCACGCCTTCGCGCGCCAGGCGCCGGTTAAGCTCGAAGTCGCCGTACTTGTCGTCCCCGGCAATGGCGTGGCCCGCTCCGGCCAGGTGCACCCGGATCTGGTGCGTGCGCCCGGTGCGGATCGTCGCCGCCAGCAGCGTGAAGCCGGCCAGGCGCTGCGCCACCTGCACGAGCGTGATCGAGCGCCGCCCCGCCTCGTCGGCCGGCGAGGTGGTCCGTACGCGCCGCTCGCCCTCGGCGGTGAGGTACTTGTGCAGCGGCACGTCGATCACCTTGAGCCGCTGCGGCCACTCGCCGGCCACCAGCGCGGCGTAGGTCTTGCCCACCGCGTGCTCGGCGCCGCGGGCGCGGAACTGCTCCTGCAGCGCGGTCAGCGCGCTGCGCTTCTTGGCCACCAGCAGCACGCCCGAGGTCTCGCGGTCTAGCCGGTGCACCAGCTCCAGGAAGCGCGCCTGCGGCCGCGCCCGGCGCAGCTGCTCGATCACGCCCGAGCTCACCCCGCTGCCGCCGTGCACGGCCACGCCCGCGGGCTTGTCCAGGGCGATCAGGTGCTCGTCTTCGAAGAGCACCGGGAACTCCCGGGCCGGCTGGGCCGCCGAGGCCACCGAAGCGGAGATGCGCACAGGCGGCACGCGCACCTCGTCTCCGATGGCCAGCCGCGTGTCGGCCTGGGCGCGCCCGCCGTTGACCCGCACCTCGCCGCTGCGGATCACGCGGTACACATGGGTCTTGGGCACACCCTTGAGCTCACGCACCAGAAAGTTGTCCAGCCGCTGCCCGGCGCTGTTCTCATCGACGGCCAGGCGGCGTACCGAAACCGGAGCCGGAGCCGGAGCCAGGGCTGGGGTCGTGGCCGGAGCCGGGCCGACGCCGCGGCGTTTGGCCAAGCTGGCAGGCGAGCCCGGCGCACTTCGCGCGCTCGGCCCGCCTCGGGGGCGTATACTCGGGCGCTCCACGTTCGTGCTGCAAGTGCTTGATTCTCCCGGGAGTTTACCCGGGCCTGGCAGTGCGGGTGGGGGTGGTCGGCGGGTGCCCCGGAAGGGCCGGTCCGGCCGACAAAGGTCGATGCAACGCCCGGTTGCACGTGCAATGGTTCTGCGCGCCGAAGCGCGCGGAGGGTTCACGGGGCCGGGTGGCAGAGACACGACGAACGAGAACCGCTCCACCCCCGGTGGAGCACCGACGAAAGATTCACGGGTGCAGCAGCCCGGCCGTTTTCGGTCTGCCGCTGTGCCCCGCTGCAACGGCCCCCAAGCCTGCCACCATGATCGTCTTCCACCCATCAGCCCGCCCCGAGCGGCCGGCCGGCCTGTTGCCGGCCTGGCCGGCGCAGCGGGCCTCCCGAGCGGCGCGTGGCGCCCCGGGGCCGGGTGCAAGCGCGCGGGGGTGGTGCCGCAGGGCCCGCGCGCACGCGCCAACGCCGCAACACTGAGAGACCGGCCCCGGTGCGGTTGTCTCCGCGCCCGGGCCCGCTCCCGGCAGCGGTCCAGGGCGATTCGCCTCATCGGTTCTCCTCGCGTATCTCGTGCATCGGGTGTGCGCTGCCTGTCCGTTCAGGGCTGGCGGCGCGGTGATGCTCGGGCCCGGCGCCGCCAGCCGGCGCACAGGCCCGCGCGTACGAGAGGAGTGCACGACACATGAAGCGCATGCTGATCAATGCCACGCAGCCCGAAGAGCGGCGCCTGGCGATCGTCGACGGGCAGAAGCTGCTCGATTTCGAGACCGAAATCGAAGGGCGCGAGCAGCGAAAGGGCAACATCTACAATGCCGTGGTCACGCGGGTGGAGCCCGCTCTGTAGGCCTGCTTCGTCGATTACGGCGAGGACCGCCACGGCTTCCTGCCCTTCAAGGAGATCTCGCGCAACTACTTCCGCGAGGGCGCCGATCCGCGCACCGCCAAGATCGGCGAGGCCATCCGGGACGGCCAGGAACTGCTGGTGCAGGTGGAAAAGGAGGAGCGCGGCAACAAGGGGGCGGCGCTCACCACCTACGTGAGCCTGGCCGGGCGCTACCTGGTGCTGATGCCCAACAACCCGCGCGGCGGCGGCGTGAGCCGGCGCATCGAGGGCGAGGACCGCGAGGAGCTCAAGGAGAACCTCGAGCAGCTCGAGTACCCCAAGGGCATGAGCCTGATCGCGCGCACGGCCGGCATCGGCCGCAGCGCCGCCGAGCTGCAGTGGGATCTCAACTACATGCTCAAGCTGTGGAGCGCCATCGACGAGGCCTCCAAGGCCGGCAAGGGCGCCTTCCTCATCTACCAGGAGAGCTCGCTCGTCATCCGCGCGATCCGCGACTACTTCACCGCCGACATCGGCGAGATCCTGATCGACACCGACGACATCTACGATCAGGCTCACCAGTTCATGAATCACGTGATGCCCGAGATGGGGCAGCGCGTGAAGCGCTACCGCGACGACGCGGCCCTGTTCTCGCGCTTCCAGATCGAGCACCAGATCGAGACGGCCTACTCGCGCACCGTCAACCTGCCCTCGGGCGGCGCGATCGTGATCGACCACACCGAGGCGCTCGTGGCGGTGGATGTGAACTCCGCGCGCGCCACGCGCGGCGGCGACATCGAGGAGACCGCCACCCGCACCAACCTCGAGGCCGCCGACGAGATCGCGCGCCAGATGCGCCTGCGCGATCTCGGCGGCTTGCTGGTGGTCGACTTCATCGACATGGAGGAGAGCAAGAACCGCCGCGAGGTCGAGCAGCGGCTGCGCGATGCCTTGCGCAACGACCGCGCCCGCGTGCAGTTCGGCTCCATCTCCAAGTTCGGCCTGCTCGAACTCAGCCGCCAGCGCCTGCGCCCGGCCCTGTCGGAGGGCAACCACATCACCTGCCCGCGCTGCAACGGCACCGGCCACATCCGCGACACCGAGAGCTCGGCGCTGCAGATCCTGCGCATCATCCAGGAGGAGGCGCTCAAGGACAACACCGCCGCCGTGCACGTGCAGGTGCCCGTGGAGGTGACGAGCTTCCTGCTCAACGAGAAGCGCGCCGAGATCACCAAGATCGAGCTCAAGCAGCGCGTGACCGTGCTGCTCGTGCCCAACAAGCACCTGGAGACCCCCAACTACAAGCTCGAGCGCCTGCGCCACGACGACCCGCGCCTGGACAGCTACCGCGCCAGCTACTCGATGATCGAGGAGCCCGAGGACGAGGTGGGCATCACGCGGCGCGAGAAGGCCAAGGCCAAGCAGGAGCCCGTGATCAAGGGCGTGCTGCCCGACCAGCCCGCGCCCCCGGCACCCGCTCCCGCACCGGTGCGCGCAGCCGCACCGGCCGCTTCGGCACGCTCGTCCGCAGCCGCTGCAGCGGGCGCCGCGCCGGCATCGGCCGCCCGGGCCGCAACCGCGGCAGCGGCACCGGCTGCTGCGGCTTCAACCGCACCCTCCCCGGCTCCCGCGGCCCCCGCGGCCGAGAGTGGCGCGGGCTTCTTCGGCTGGGTGCGTCGCCTGCTGGGCGGCACACCGCCGAGCCCCGCGCCCGCACCGGCGGCGGCTTCCGCACCGGCAGCAGGGCCCGCTGAGGCTGCGCCCGGCGCGCCAGCGCGTGCCCCCGAGGAACGTGAAGGCCGTGAAGGCCGTGAAGGCCGTGAGGGCCGCCGCGGCGAACGTGGCGGCCGCGGCGGGCGAGGTGGCCGCGGCACAGGCGAGGCCCGAGAGGGTCGAGAGGGCCGAGGCTCCCGCGAAGGGCGCGAAGGGCGCGAAGGCCGTGAGAACCGCCCCCGCGCCGAGCGGCCAGCCGAGAGCCGCTCCGCCCCTGCGACGGCACCCGTAG
>JBJTVI010000391.1:0-3770 GCA_046081145.1 Rubrivivax sp. | reverse complement strand
CGACGTGCTCGACACCTGGTACTCCTCGGCGCTCGTGCCCTTCTCCTCGCTGGGCTGGCCGGCGAAGACGAAGACGCTCGAGCTCTTCCTGCCCTCCACCGTCCTCGTCACGGGTTACGAGATCATCTTCTTTTGGGTCGCCCGGATGATCATGATGACCACCCACTTCACCGGGCAGGTGCCTTTCCGCGACGTCTACATCCACGGCATGGTGCGCGACGCCGAGGGCCGCAAGATGAGCAAGTCCGAGGGCAACGTGCTCGACCCGGTGGACCTGATCGAGGGCCGCGACCTCGAGACCCTCGTGCAGAAATCGGTGGTGGGCCTGCGCAAGCCCGAGACCGCGCCAAAGGTGGCCGCACGCGTGAGGAAGGAGTTCCCCCAGGGCATGCCCGCCTACGGGGCCGACGCGCTGCGCTTCACGATGGCGAGCTACGCGAGCCTCGGGCGCAACATCAACTTCGACACCCAGCGCTGCCAGGGCTACCGCAACTTCTGCAACAAGCTCTGGAACGCCACGCGCTTCGTGCTCATGAACTGCGAGGGCCAGGACTGCGGCCTGGCCGAACACACGAAGGACCAGTGCGCGGCCCCCGTGCGGGATGCCAGCGGCGCGATCGTGCAGGCCGCCGGCCCCTTCCATGGCTACCTGCGCTTCTCGAGCGCCGACCGCTGGATCACGGGCGAGCTCCAGCGCGTGGAAGCCGCGGTGGAGCAGGGCTTTGCCGACTACCGGCTGGACCTCGTCGCCCAGGCTCTGTACGCCTTCGTGTGGGACGAGTACTGCGACTGGTACCTCGAGATCGCCAAGGTGCAGCTGCAAAGCGGCGACGAGGCGCAGCAGCGTGCCACGCGGCGCACGCTGATTCGCACGCTCGAGACCATCCTGCGCCTGCTGCACCCGCTCACGCCCTTCATCACGGCCGAGCTCTGGGAGCGCGTGGCACCGGTGGCCGGCCGCAAGCCCGCCGACGACCGCCACGGCGTGATTGCCATGGCCTATCCGCGCCCTCAGCTCCAGCGGGTGGATGCAGCGGCCGATGCCTGGATGGCGCAGCTCAAGGCGCTGGTCACGGCCTGCCGGGCGCTGCGCTCGGAGATGAACCTCTCGCCGGCGCAGCGCGTGCCGCTGCTGGTGGCGCTTGCCAAGCTGCAGGAGGTGCGCGTGCTCGCCGACGAGGCGGCCTTTGCGGCGGCCACAAGCAGCGCACCGGTGTCGGTGGTCGGCGCGCTGCGCATCGCGCTGCACGTGGAGGTGGACGTGGCCGCCGAGCGCGAGCGCCTCGCGCGCGAGGTCGCGCGGCTGCAAGGCGAGGTGGAGAAGTGCCAGGCCCGGCTGGCCAGCCCCAACTTCGTCGAGCGCGCGCCGGCGAGCGTGGTGGCTCAGGAGCGCGAGCGCCTGGCCGGGTTCACGCAGTCGCTGGACCGGCTGCGCGGCCAGCTGCAGCGCCTGACAGCGTCGACCTGAAGCCCGAGGGCCGCTCGGCCGCACCGTTCAGAACCTCGTCGATGCGTCGGGCCACGGCCCAGGCCGCCCGGGCGCGCGATTGCCGCGTCGTACCGGCCAGGCGGGGCGTGATCATCAGGGTGTCGATGCCGTGCAGCGGCCGGCCCACCGCTGCCAGGCCAGGCGCGGCGGCGTCGAGCCAGGCCGCGGCGATGCGCCCGTTGGAAAGGCAGCGGGCCAGCGCTGCGTCGTCGAGCAGGGCCGAATGGCTGAGGCACACCAGCACCTGGTCCTGGCGGGCCGCAGCCAGCAACGGCTCGCCGAACAGGCCCTCGTAGCGCGCGTAGAAGGGCAGCATCAGGCACACCACCTCGCTGGCGGCCACGAGCTCGGGCAGCGGGCTGGGCAGCACGCGGTGGCGCGTCCACAGGGGGTCGGAGGGATGGGTGCCGGGGTCGTAGCCGATCACCCGCGCCCCGAACACCGTGAGCATCTCGGCCAGCGGTTTGGCCGCGGGCGTCATGCCCACCAGGCCCACGGTGCAGGCGCCGAGCTCGCGGCCCACGAGCATGCCCTCGGCCGCCAGGATCGGCACGCGGCGCAGCAGCTGCAGCATCGCGCACAGCGCGAACTCGGCCTCGGCTGCGGCCACGGCCGAATTGGCGCGCACCACTTCCACCCCGGCAGCACTGCAGGCGTCGCGGTCGATGCTCTCCACGCCCGCCGAGAGCCGGCCCACGGCCTTCAGTCGCGGGGCGGCACGCAGCGTCGGGCCGTCCAGCGCCACCGAAGCGGGCAGGATGGCCGCCCGCGTCAGCTCCAGCGCGATGCGCAGGCCACGCGCGTCCCACACGAGCTCGGGCGCGTGCCGCACCTCATGGCGCGAGCGCAGCCACTCGAGCACCTCGGGCTCGATGGACTCGATGATCAGGATGTCCACGCGCAACCTCCGCACCGAGGGGGCGGCCGCGCGCAGCCGGGCGTGCCAGAATCGCCGCCGGATGCACCCCGTTTTCCTCTACGCGTGAACATGCAGGTCAAGAAAGCCATCTTCCCCGTTGCCGGTCTGGGTACCCGATTCCTGCCCGCCACCAAGGCACAGCCCAAGGAGATGCTTCCGGTGGTCGACAAGCCGCTGATCCAGTACGCCGTCGAGGAAGCCTACGCCGCGGGCGTGCGCCAGATGATCTTCGTCACCGGGCGGCACAAGAGACCCATCGAGGACCACTTTGACATGACTTTCGAGCTCGAGGTAGCCCTCGAACAGGCGGGTAAGCGCGAGCTGCTCGAAGTCGTGCGCAGCGTCAAGCCCGACGACATGGAGTGCATCTACGTCCGTCAGGCGCAGGCGCTGGGCCTGGGGCACGCGGTGCTATGCGGCCACCGGCTGGTGGGCGAGGAGCCCTTTGCAGTGCTGCTGGCCGACGACCTGATGGTGGGCGAGCCCCCCGTGCTGGCGCAGATGGTGGAGCAGTTTCGCGAGTGGCCCGCCTCGATCCTGGCGGTGCAGGAGGTGCCGGCGGAGCACACCCGGCGTTACGGCATCGTGGCGGGCACCCCGGTCAACGACCGTCTGGTCGATGTTTCCCGCATCGTGGAAAAGCCAGCACCCGAGGCAGCGCCCTCGCGGTTGGGGGTGGCGGGTCGCTACATCCTGACGCCCGGGGTCTTCCACGAGATCGCCAGCCAGCCACGCGGCGTGGGAGGCGAGATCCAGCTCACCGACGGGATTGCCGCGCTGCTGCGCCGCGAGAAGGTGTTTGCCTACCGCTATGCGGGCAAGCGCTACGACTGCGGCAGCAAGGAAGGCTTCCTGGAGGCTAACGTGGAGTTGGCGCTTCAGCACCCGACGATCGGGCCGGGGTTCAAGCAGTTCCTTGGGTCTTTGTCGCTGTAGCCCGAGGGCGGCGAGAAGCTGGAAGGCTGCCGGCTGGATGCTCGGGGACGCTCAAGCGTCGCTCAGCGTCGCTCAGCGGCGCTTGAGCACGTGCACGAACTCGCGCTCGCTGCTGGTCTGCTCGACGAGGGCGTGGCCGGTCTGCCTGGCAAAGGCCTGAAAATCACGCACGGAGCCGGGGTCGGTGGCGAGCACCTTGAGCAACTGGCCGCTCTCCATCGCGCTCAGGGCCTTCTTGGCCTTGAGGATGGGCAGGGGGCAGTTCAGGCCGCGGGTGTCGAGTTCTTGGTCAGGGTGCATGGGAGGTGCCTTCGAGTTGCATTTTACGGGGAGAGGCTTCGCGCGACGCCGGGTGAGGAGGCTTCGCGGGACGCGCGGGGTGGGTGCCCCCCTCCCCTCATGTCCTCCGCCATCGGCTTGCAGCCG
>JBJTVI010000390.1:0-2545 GCA_046081145.1 Rubrivivax sp. | reverse complement strand
CGCGGACGAGCGCGCCGCCGGTCGCGCCCTGCGCCCAGCGCCCGCGGTGCCGCGGGTGCTGAAGGCGACGGACGTGCCCCGCGTCCTTGCAGCCGGCGCGCCCACGCAGCGCCTGGCCGCGCGGCCGGCCGCCTTCGCCGTCGGCCAGCGCGTGCGCACCGCCCGCGGCCCGTTCGCGCACCACGTGCGGCTGCCCGGCTACGTGCGCGACAAGGTCGGCCGCATCGAGAGCGTGCACGGGGCCCACGTCTTCCCCGACACCCATGCCCGTGGGGGCGGCGAGCAGCCGCAGTGGCTCTACACGGTAGTCTTCGAGGGCCGGGAGGTCTGGGGCGAGCACGCCGAGCCGGGCCTGACGGTGTGCGTCGAGGCCTTCGAGCCCTACCTGCAGGCGGCCGCGTGAGCGTAGACCTCGTACCACCAGCCGAACCCCCGGTTTTCCGGGAGCCCTGGGAGGCCAGCGCCTTCGCGCTGGCCGTGGCGCTGCATGGCCAAGGCCTGTACACCTGGCCCGAATGGGCCCAGGCCCTGGCCCAGGCCATCGCGCGCGCGCAGGCCGCCGGCGACCCCGACACTGGCGAGGGCTACTACCGCCACTGGCTCGACGCGCTGGAAACGCTGCTGGCCGCCAAGGGCGTGACGAGCACCGAGGAGCTGCACCGCCTGGAGCACGCCTGGGCCCACGCGGCCGCGCGCACCCCGCACGGACAGCCCATCGAGCTGCAGCCGGGCGACCTCGCGCCCTGAGGATGCACACGCCCATGCACAGCCCCGAGGAAGCCGCGCTGCGGCGCCAGCTCGCCGCCTGCTACCGCATCTTCGATCTGCTCGGCTGGACGGAGCTCATCTACAACCACATCTCGGTGCGCATCCCCGGCACGCCGGATCACTTCCTCATCAACCCCTTCGGGCTGCACTACAGCGAGGTCACGGCCTCCAACCTCGTGCGCATCGACCTCGAGGGCCGCATCGTCGGCGAGGCCCGCCACCCGGTGAATCCGGCCGGCTTCGTGCTGCACGCGGCGCTGCACCGTGGCCTGCCCGGCGCGCACTGCGTCATGCACACGCACACCACCGCCGGGTCGGCCGTGGCCTGCAGCGCCGCGGGCCTGTCGATGGACAACTTCTACGCCGCCCAGCTGCACGGCCGCGTGGCGCACCACGATTTCGAGGGCATCACCGTGCGTCCCGACGAGGGCCCGCGCGTGGTAGCCGCCATCGGGCAGCGGCCAGCCGTGATCCTGCGCAACCACGGGCTGCTCTCCTGGGGCCCGACCCTGCCCTTTGCCTTTGCCGTGCTGTGGACGCTGCAGCGCGCCTGCGAGATCCAGATCGCCGGCGCACCGCTCGGCCCCACCATCCCCATCCCGGAGGCCGTGCAGCGGCGCTGCAGCGCCGACTCGCTGCAGTTCGACCCCCGCCTGGGGGGCGGAGCCGACGTTTTCGCCGCGCTCGAGCGCCTGGTGGCGCGGCGCGATCCTTCGTACCTGGATTGAGAGAGGAAGCAGGCAGGGGAGTGTCGCCATGCCGATCCAGCGCTTTCTCCAACGCCTTGTCTGGGCCTGCGTGCTGCCGGTGTTCGTGCTCGCCATCGCGCTTGCCTTGCGCGGGTTGCACCAGCAATACGTGGACGACCTTGCGGCCGCCGAGCGGTCCGCATCAAACCTGTTGCTCAGCATCGACGCCCGCCTGCAGTCCCAACTCGAATCCCTGGAGGTGCTCGCCAGGACCTTCACCGGCACCGACCCCGCCGCACTGGCCACGCACTTTCGGCAGGTGCAGGCCTTCCAGGCCGCTTTCGCCAGCCACGTGATCCTGGCAGATGTGCAGCGGCGCATGCTGTACAACACCCGCGTGCCGCTGGGTACGGCGCTGCCGGACCTGCCGCAGCCCAGGGAGGCCTCGGCTGTCGAGGCGGCGATCGCCTCCGGTCGGCCCACCGTAGGCGCCCTCGTCTACGGCCCGGTGGCGCGTGAGGCGCTGGTGCCCATCTTCGTGCCCGTGGTGCGGGAAGGCCGCACGGTGGCCCTGCTGCTGAGCACCCTGGAAGCGCGCGAGCTGCAAGCGCTCCTGGACCGCGCGCATCTGCCCTCTTTCCTGGGCCTGAGCCTGCTCGATGCCAACGGCGACCCGATCGCCGCGCGCAGGCCTGGCAGGCCAGCGGAGGCCGCGTCCCGTGCGGGCCTCGACCGGGAAGCCAGCTCCACCCTTCGGTCGCAAGTGGGTCCCTGGAGTCTGGCCACGACGCTCGACCGGCCGGCCCTGGGCACGGAGCTGATGCGCACGGGGCTGCTGCTCGCGGCCGCCCTGGCCGCCACCTCGGCGGGGGTGGTCTGGGCCGCGCACCGAGCCAGCCTGCGGCTGGCGCAGGCCGTGCCGTCGCTGGCCACCGGACTAGCCTAGGCCGGCAGCCCGTCCCGGGGCGCGTGGCCGACGTCCTGGAGGTGTCGATGGCCCGCCAGCGGCTCCAGGCGCTGGCAGCGGAGCGCGAACGCACCAGCGCCGAGGCACGCGCGAGCGACAACCGGCTGCGCCAGCTGCTGAG
>JBJTVI010000389.1:0-8318 GCA_046081145.1 Rubrivivax sp. | reverse complement strand
AGCACGATCACGTACACGACATACAGGCCGGCCAGCATCAGGCCGGGGAAGAAGGCGCCCGCGTAGAGCTGCACCACCGAGACGCCCGCCGTGGCGCCATAGACGATGAGCATGACGCTGGGCGGAATGAGGATACCCAGGCAGCCACCGGCCGTGATGGCGCCGGCCGACACGCGCACGTCGTAGCCCCCGCGCAGCATCTGCGGCAGCGCCAGCAGCCCCATGAGCGTCACCACCGCGCCCACGATGCCGGTGGCGGTGGCAAACACCGCGCAGGTGAAGAGCGTGGCCACGGCAAGCGACCCCGGCACGCGGGCCAGTGCCAGGTGCAGGCTCCTGAAGAGCTTCTCGATCAGGTTGGCCCGCTCCACCAGGTAGCCCATGAAGACGAAGAGCGGGATCGAGATGAGCACGTCGTTGCTCATCACCTTGAAGGCCGACTGCACCATCAGGTCCAGCGTCTTCGTCGCGTCGCGCTCGTAGGCGAGCCAGGTGAAGATCATCCCCATGCCCATGAGCGTGAAGGCGGTGGGAAAGCCCAGCATGATGGCCACCACCACGAGCGCGAGCATCATCAGCCCGAGGTGCCCGCTGGTGAGCTTGTCGGCCGACAGCAGCATCACCGCGGTGCCCGCGATGATGAGCGCCATCAGGATGAAGCCGAACCACAGTTCCTTGCGCAGCTTCATTTCGTGCCTCCCGCGGTGGGGGCGACGAACTTGTCGAGCGCCGCGATGTCCTCGTCCTTGACCTGCACCATCTTCTTGAGCTTGTCGACGTCCACTTCTTCCACGTCCTGCTCGCGCGAGGGCCACTCACCTTCGCGGATGCAGGCCACGCAGCGCACGATTTCCACCAGGCCCTGCAGCAGCAGCATGGCCGCGGCCACGGGGATCACGAACTTGAAGGGGTACAGCGGCAGCGGCGTGGCCGAGAAGGTCTTCTCGCGGATGGCCAGCGCCTCGTTGGCGTACTCCCAGCCGGCCCAGGTCATCGCGATCACGCCGGGCAGGAAGAAGACGACGTAGAGCACGAGGTCGATCCAGGCCTGCGTGCGCGGGCGAAAGAAGCTGTAGAGCACGTCGCCGCGCACGTGGCCGTTCTTGCTCAGGGTGTAGGCGCCAGCCATCATGAACAGCGTGCCGTACATCATGATCTGCAGGTTCAGCGCCCAGTCGTGCGGCCGGTTGAGCACGTAGCGCGAGAACACCTCCCCGGTGATCATCAGCGTGAGCGTGACGATGAGCCAGGCGAAGGCCTGGCCCAGCCAGGTCGACAGGCGGTCGACGGCAAGCAGGAGTTTTTGCATCGGGGCGTTCCTGGGGGCTGCAACGAAAAAGGCCACCGGGCCTGGGCGGGCGCCGGTGGCCTGTGATCGGCCGGTGGCTGCGGATCAGCGGCGGCCGAAGTAGTGGTTGTACGCCATCTTGAAGTCGACCAGGTAGTCGTTCTGCCAGGCCCCCGCACGCTGGGCAAAGGCGCGCTGGCTGTCGAGCACCTTCTTGAACAGCGGGTTCTCGGCCGACTTCTTCTCCATGATCTTGTCCCACGAGGCGAGCTGCGCGCGCAGGATCGCATCGGGCGTCTTGTAGAAGTTCACGCCCACCTTCTTGAGCTCGATGTAGTCCTTCGAGTTGCGGTCCACGGCCTTCCAGCTCATGTCGGCGCTGGAGGCTTCCACCGCGTGGTCGATGATCTTCTTGAGCTCGCTGGCCAGCGCGTTGTACTTGGCGCGGTTGAAGAGGATCTCGAACTGCTCGGTGCTCTGGTGGAAGGACTGCAGCATGCAGTTCTTGGTCACGTCGGGGAAGCCGAGCACGCGGTCGGAGGAGGCGTTGTTGAACTCCGCGCCATCGATCAGGCCGCGGTCCAGCGCGGGCACGATCTCGCCGCCGGGCAGCGGGTTCACGGCCGCGCCCATGTCGGTGTACATGTCCACCGCCAGGCCCACGGTGCGGAACTTCATGCCGCGCACGTCTTCCACGCGGGCAATGGGCTTCTTGAACCAGCCGAAGGGCTGCGTGGGCATCGGGCCGTAGAGGAAGGACACCACGTCGATGTTGGTGGCCTTGTAGATCTCCTGCAGCAGCGCCTCGCCGCCACCGTAGTAGTGCCACGACAGCAGCATGTTGGGGTCCATGCCGAAGCCCGGGCCCGAGCCCCACAGCGCCAGGGCGGAGTTCTTGCCGTAGTGGTAGGCCACCACGCCGTGGCCGCCGTCGAGCGTGCCCTTGGCCACGCCTTCGAGCAGCTGGAAGGCCGGCACCACGGCGCCCGCGGGCAGCACTTCGATCTTCAGACGGTTGCCCGCCATGTCGTTGATCTTCTTGGCGAAGTCGTTGGCGTACTCGTGGAAGATGTCGCGCGCCGGCCAGGTGCTCTGGAAGCGGAAGCTGACGGTCTGCGCACGGCTGACCATCGGGGCGGCGGCGGCCACCGCGCCCACGGCACCGGCCGAGGCGTTCTTGAGGAAGCGGCGACGGGCAGCGGGCTGCTGGGGGGTCTGGGTCATGGGGGCTCCTTGAGGGATCCAGGGGAGGAAAGGCGCCGGGATTGTGTCGCCGGGGCGGAAACCCACTACTGTCGTAGGGCAGTCGGCAGGCGCATCTCCGTACAAACCCTTGGCGGGGTCGGCGCCTGCGGCGGCAGCCGGCAGCCGGGCCTCCCCGTTCGCGCGTCAGCCCCCGGCGGGCCGGCACAGGGGCGCCAGGCGTGGGGCCAGCGCGTGCCGCTGCGCCTCGGGCAGCACCCCGTGGCGCAGCAGGAAGTCCAGCGTCACGAGTGCGGCATCCACGGTCATGGCCCCTGACAAGGCCATGTGCGCCACCTCCTGCACGGGCACGCGCAGGAATTCGGCCACCTCGCCGTCCTGGTTCGCGGGCTGCGTGTCGGGGTCGAGTTGCAGGTCCCAGGCGTGCAGCCGTTCGAACTGCCGGCCCTCCGGCACGTCGCGGTCGAGTTCGATCACGCTGGCGGCGGCCAGGCGCTGCATCTGCGCCGGCACGAGCCCGGCCTCTTCCCAGCCCTCGCGCAGCACGGCCTCGCGCGGGGTCTGCCCGTGCGGCACGCCCGCGCCGATCAGGTTGTCCAGGCAGCCGGGGTCGGTGGCCTTGTTCCAGGCGCGTCGCGCGATCCACAGATGCGTGGGGCGCCCCGCCGCGTCGGCCACATAGCCGGTGGCATGCGCCCCGAGCGTGAGCGTGCCCCAAAAGCGCGCCGAAGCGCGCTCGAAAGTGGCCAGCACCCGCGCATCGCGGGGGGAAAACAGCGAGAAGGGCTCGTCACGCCAGGCCCGGATCAGGCCCTCGCGGCGCAGCGCCGCGTTCATCTCGGCCAGCGCGGTGTCGCGCTCCGGGGGGGGCGCGATCAGATGCACCTGCGTCGGTCGGCTGGCGTCGGGCGTGGTGGCCTCGCCCGGGTTGACGGAGTCGCCCGGGTCACGCAGATCACCGCGGTCCTGCGCAGGCGCCCACGCGATCCACTGCGGCCAGCCGCGCAGGTGCTCGAGATGGTCGCAGGCCACCGACCCCACCGGCTCGCCTGCCACGCACAAGGGCACACGCGGCACCACCTGGTGGCGCGCGGCGGAAAGCGGGTCTCGGGCGCCGCGGGGGTCGAGGGAGTCGAGGGGGCCGCTCATCGCGCGGTGGCGTGCACCTCGCGCCAGGCCGCCATCAGCGTGTCCCACTTGGCGCGCGCCGCCAGCAGGTGGCGCTCCTTCACGTGGCCGTAGCCGCGGATCTCCTCGGGGATGCGCGCGATCTCGGCGGCCTGCGCCACATTGCCCGCCGACAGTGCCGGCAGCAGTTCCTCGATGCAGGCGCGGTACTGCGCGATCAGCGCGCGCTCGCTGCGCCGCTCCTCGGTGCGGCCGAAGGGGTCCAAGGCGGTGCCGCGCAGGAACTTCAGCCGCGCCAGCACCCGCATGGCCGAGCGCACCCAGGGCCCGAAGGGCTGCTTGACGAGCTCGCCGCGCTCGTTGCGCCGCGCAATGGCCGGGGGCGCGAGGTGGTGCACGAGCTTGTAGTCGCCCTCGAACATCTGCGCGATGCGCGACTCGAAGGCGGGATCGGTGTGCAGCCGCGCCACCTCGTACTCGTCCTTGTAGGCCATGAGCTTGAAGAGGTAGCGCGCCACCGCCTCGGAAAGCCGCGTGCCCGCGCCCAGCGGCGCCTCGGCCGCGCGCACGCGCTCGACGAACTGCTGGTACTGCTGCGCGTAGGCTGCGTCCTGGTAGGCGCGCAGGAACTCGGCGCGGCGCGTGAAGAGCTCCTCCAGCGAGGGCTTCTTCACGATCTGGATCACCTGGCGCGCCTGGTACAGCGCGCGCACCGCCGCGTAGTCGTGCGCGCAGTGGCGCCCCCACTCGAAGGCGGCCAGGTTGTTGGCCACCTGCACCCCGTTCAACTCGATGGCGCGGCGAAGTGCCGCTCGCGTGAGCGGCACACGGCCCTTCTGCCAGGCGTAGCCCAGGATCATCGGGTTGGTGTAGATCGAGTCGCCCAGGAGCTGCACCGCCACCTCCTCGGCGTCGAAGCTGCCCACGGCGTCGCGGCCCACCGTCTGCTCCAGCGCCGCCTCGCAGCTGCCCTGCGGGAACTGCCAGTTCGGGTCGCGCACGAAGGCGGCCGTGGGCGTGCCGTGGCTGTTCAGGGCCACGTAGGTGCGCCCACCGTGCATCACCGACAGCGTGGTGGAGCTCGCCGCCACGATGGGGTCGCAGCCGATGACGAGGTCAGCCTTGGCCAGGTCCACCTTCGTGGTGTGGATCGCCTCGGCGCGCTGGGCGATCTGCACGTGGCTCCAGGTGGCCCCACCCTTTTGCGCCAGGCCACCGGAATCCTGCACCACCACGCCCTTGCCTTCGAGGTGCGCGGCCATGCCCAGCAGCTGGCCGATCGTGATCACGCCCGTGCCGCCCACGCCTCCCGTGACGATGCCCCAGGCGTTCTCGGCCACCGGCAGTGCGGGCTCGGGCAGCTCGGGCATGGCGCCGAGGTCGCCTGCGAGTTCCTTCTTGGGCTTCTTCGGCGCGCCGCCTTCGACCGTGACGAAGCTCGGGCAGAAGCCCTTGACGCAGGAGAAATCCTTGTTGCAGGTGCTCTGGTTGATGCGGCGCTTGCGCCCGAACTCGGTCTCCAGCGGCTCCACGCTCAGGCAGTTGCTCTGCGCCGAGCAGTCGCCGCAGCCCTCGCACACGAGCTCGTTGATGACCACCGCCTTCGCGGGCGTGGCCATCGTGCCGCGCTTGCGCCGGCGGCGCTTCTCGGTGGCGCAGGTCTGGTCGTAGATCAGCACCGTGCAGCCGGCGATCTCGCGCAGCTCACGCTGCACGGCGTCGAGTTCGTCGCGGTGGCGCACCGTGACACCCGGGGCCAGGCGCGCGCGTACGTCGCCCTCGTCGTACTTGCCGGGCTCGTCCGTGACGACGACGATCTTCTTCGCGCCCTCGGCGTCGATCTCGCGCGTCATCTCCGGCACGCGCAGCGTGCCGTCCACCGGCTGCCCGCCCGTCATCGCCACGGCGTCGTTGAAGAGGATCTTGTACGTGACGTTCACGCCCGCGGCGATGCTCTGGCGCACCGCCAGCAGCCCGGAGTGGTAGTAGGTGCCGTCGCCCAGGTTGGCAAACACGTGGGCGTCGGTGGTGAAGGGCGCCTGGCCGACCCAGGCCACGCCTTCGCCACCCATCTGGCTGAAGCTCACGGTGGAGCGGTCCATCCACACCGCCATGAAGTGGCAGCAGATGCCCGCCAGCGCGCGCGAGCCCTAGGGCACGCGCGTGCTCGTGTTGTGCGGGCAGCCGCTGCAGAACCACGGGATGCGGTCCGGGTTCTTCACCTCCAGCGTGGCGAGGCTTCGCTCCTTGGCCTCGATGATGGCCAGGCGTGCCTGCATGCGCTGCTCGGTGTCGGCATCCACCCCCAGCTTCCTGAGCCGCTTGGCGATCGCCTTGGCGATGAGGGCCGGCGTGAGGTCGGCCTTGGAGCGCAGCAGCGTGTTCTGGCTCGGGTTGGGCATGCTCCACTCGCCGCCGCTGAAGTCGCCCTCGGGCTCGTCGAACTTGCCCAGCACGTTGGGCCGCACGTCGGCACGCCAGTTGTAGAGCTCCTCCTTGAGCTGGTACTCGATCACCTGGCGCTTTTCTTCCACCACCAGGATCTCCTGCAGCCCCTGGGCAAAGCCGCGCGTGATCGTGGCCTCCAGCGGCCACACCACGTTGACCTTGTGCAGCCGGATGCCCAGCCGCCGGCAGGTGTCCTCGTCCAGGCCCAGGTCGGCCAGCGCCTGGCGCGTGTCGTTGTAGGCCTTGCCGCTGGCAATGAGCCCGAAGCGGTCGGCCGGCCCCTCGATCACGTTGTGGTTCAGGCGGTTGGCGCGCACGTAGGCCAGGGCCGCGTACCACTTGTAGTCCATCAGCCGCGCCTCCTGCTCGAGCGCGGAGTCGGGCCAGCGGATGTGCACGCCGCCGGCGGGCATGGCGAAGTCCTCGGGCAGCACGATGCGCACGCGCTCGGGGTCCACGCTCACGCTGGCTGAAGATTCCACCACCTCCTGGATCGTCTTCATGCCCGACCACACGCCGGCAAAGCGGCTCAGCGCCAGGGCGTGCAGGCCCATGTCGAGGATGCCCTGCACGTCGCTCGGGAAGAACACCGGCAGGCCGCAGGCCTTGAAGATGTGGTCGCTCTGGTGCGCGGCGGTGCTGCTCTTGGCCACGTGGTCGTCACCGGCCACGGCGATCACGCCGCCGTGGCGCGCGGTGCCGGCCATGTTGGCGTGCTTGAACACGTCCGAGCAGCGGTCCACGCCCGGGCCCTTGCCGTACCAGATGCCGAAGACGCCGTCGAACTTCTTCGATTGCGGGTACAGGTCGAGCTGCTGCGTGCCCCACACGGCGGTGGCGGCAAGCTCCTCGTTGACGCCGGGCTGGAAGACGACGTGCTGCGCAGCCAGGTGCTTCCTGGCCTGCCACAGCGCCTGGTCGTAGCCCCCGAGCGGGCTGCCGCGGTAGCCGCTGACGAAGCCCGCGGTGTTCAGGCCCGCGCGCGCATCGCGTACACGCTGCAGCATGGGCAGGCGCACGAGCGCCTGCACCCCGCTCATGAAGGCCCGACCCGATTCGAGCGCGTACTTGTCGTCGAGCGTCACGCGCTCCAGGGCCTTGCGGATCTCGTCGGGCAGGGGGGCGTTCATCGTCGGGCGCTCCTCGTTTGCGCAGGCGCGCCGGTCAGGCGGGGCGCGCCTTGATATGCGGTGATCGGCGCAAGTGTAGGCCGCAGGCCCGCGCCTGCAGCGAGTGCCCGCACAGAGGGCTCGCACAGGGGGCTCGCACAGGGGGCTCGCACAGGGGGCTCGCACAGGGGGCTCGCACAGGGGGCTTGCACAGGGGGCTTGCGACCTGCCCGGGGGCGGTCGCGTGCGCGCCAGGCCATTCGGGGTTACCCTAGCGCCCTCGTATGAAGCCCCAACCCCTGGTCGACTGGCTGCTGTCGAAGGATCCCGCGCTGCGTGCACGGCTGGTGCAGGTCGCCCTGGGCATGGGGGCGATGCTGGCCGGCGTGGCCGCCATGCACTACTTTGCGGCCGCGGGCCTGGCGCCGGTGCGCGGGCTGTGGCTGTGGAGCCTGTGCGCCGTCTCGGCCATCGCGCTGGCGTGGGTGCTCGTGCGAACCGGGCGCACCGGGCGGCTGCCCGACCCGACGCTGGCCGTGCCGCAGATGGTGGTGGCGCTCACGCTGGGGGCCTGGCTCTACGCGATGCTCGGCCCGGCGCGCGGTGCGGCCTTTCCGGTGGTGATGGTGATGCTGATGTTCGGCCTGTTCGCCGCCACGCCGCGCCAGATGGCGGGCGTGGGGCTGTACGCGGTGGCCGTCTTCGGGGCGACCATGGCCGTGATGGCCTGGCGCGATCCGCAGCGCTACCCGGCGGCTGTGGAGCTGGGCCACTTCCTGATCGTGGCCACGATGATGCCGGCGGCGGCCGTGTTGGCCGCCCGTGTCTCGACGCTGCGCGAGCGCATGCGCGTGCAGCGCACCGAGCTCGAGCACGCCCTCGTGCGCATCGAGGAGCTCGCCACCCACGATGCCCTCACCGGCACCGTGAACCGGCGCCACATGGCCTCGCTGCTGGAGGGCGAGCGCCAGCGCAGCGTGCGCTCCGGGCACGTGTTCTGCCTGGCCGTGCTCGACGTGGACGGCCTGGGCCAGGTCAACGCCTCGCTGGGAGAGGGTTCGGGCGATGCGTTGCTGCGCGCCATGGCGCTGGAGGCCCAGAAGGGGTTGCGCCTGTCTGACCGCATCGGCCGATGGGGCGGC
>JBJTVI010000388.1:0-6673 GCA_046081145.1 Rubrivivax sp. | reverse complement strand
CCCGAAGCACCGCCGATGACGATGTTCTGCGGCGTGCGGGGCTTGAGCACCACCGTGTAGACGATCGCGTAGCCGACGAAGGTGAGGAAGGTGAGGCCCATCGTCAGCGGGTTCACCCACACCCACAGCACCAAGCTGCCGAGCGCGCACAGCACGGCCGAGAACACGAGCGCCTCGCGCTGCGTGAGCTCGCCCTTGGCGGTGGCGCGCCACGCCGTGCGCGCCATCTTCGAGTCGATATGCTGCTCGATCAGGCAGTTGAAGGCAGCGGCGGCACCTGCCACGAGCCAGATGCCGGCCACTGCCGCCACGAGCCGCACCGGGTCGGGCCAGCCGGGCTGGGCCAGCAGCATGCCAATGAGCGCGCAGAACACGATGAGCTGCACCACGCGCGGCTTGGTGAGCTCGTAGAACTGTGCCCAGCGCGGGCGCAGCGGGGCGGGACGGGCGAGGGTCTGCGACATGCCGGCGGGGATTCTAGGTGGCGCCTGGCGCCGCAGGCGCCGCCAACGGCGCCCCGGCGCGCCGCCGCGCACGCGCTGCGCGGGTGCGCGCCAGCAGCGAGGTGGCAACGGCCACCATCGCCGCCGCCCCGGCAGAGTGCCCAAGCGCGGCCACGAGCGGCCAGCCCAGCACGACGTTGGACAGCCCGCTGGCCAGCTGCGCGCCCGTCAGCACCACCCAGGCCAGCGCGTAGCGGCGCGCCGGGGCCCCGCCGCTGCGCCACAGTGCCACGACCAGCACTGCAATGGCCACCACCAGGCACGCCGCGAAGATGCGGTGCGCCATGTGGATGGCCACCAGCGCATCGGCGCTGAGGTAGCCGCCATGCCCGGCACGGCCGAGCTCGCGCAGCACCGTGAAGCCCTCGGACCACTGCATGGGTGGCCACCACTGGCCGTTGCAGCTCGGAAAGCCCTGGCAGGCCAGGACGGCGTAGTTGGTCGAGACCCAGCCCCCCAGCGCGATCTGCAGCACCAGCAGCCCGGCCACGGCCCAGGCGGCGGCCCGGACGACCGGCGGCAGCGCCAGGGTTCGGGCGCGCCACGTCTCGTGCTGCACCACGAGCAGCGCCAGCAGCGCCATGCCCCCGAGCAGGTGCGCCGTGACCACCGCCGGATAGAGCTTGAGCGTCACCGTGTACTTGCCGAAGAGCCCCTGCACGAGCACCCACGCGAGCGTGGCCGTGGCCCACCAGGGCGAGTGCGGCAGGCGGCGGCGCTCGACCCAGCTCACCACGGCCATCACCAGGATGAGCACGCCCACCGTCATGGCCAGGTAGCGGTGGATCATCTCGATCCAGGCCTTGGTGAAGGTGACCGGCCCGCTGGGCAGGGCGGTCTGCGCCGCGTGGATGTCGCTGTGCGCGCCTATCGGGCTGGCCGCGCCGTAGCAGCCCGGCCAGTCCGGGCAGCCCAGGCCCGAATCGCTCAGCCGGGTGAAGGCGCCAAAGACGATCAGGTCGAAGGTCAGGAAGAGCGTCACCGCGGTGAGCGCCGCCAGGCGGGCGCGGGTGTCGGCGCCGCGCTGGCGCAGCCACACCCAGCCCAGCGGCAGCAGCGCCGCCACGAGGGCGAGCGCGGCCAGCCGCAGCAGCGGGCTGAGGTCGACGAGCGGCACCTCGGGGTTCATCGTGGGGCCCTCAGCGCCCGGGCGTATCCCAGGAGGAGGAGGCGCGCAGCAGGCGATCCAGGTCTCGCTTGAGGCGTGCCGGCTGGGCATCAGCCGGCGGGCGCATCATCCACTTGCCCATGGGGTCGACGATGTAGAGGTGGGCATCCAGTGGCTGGCCCGCGGCCGGCTCGAGCCAAGTGGCCAGATCGGCCGCAGGCACGCGCAGGATCTGCACGCCCGCCTCCTCCAGCGCGGCGCGCAGCGGCGGCCGAACGGGCGCCTCGTCGGTGACGAGCCAGACCTTGTCCAGGCGATCGCGCTCGCGCCCGAGCATCTCGCGCAGCTGCCGCTGCATGAAGAGCCGGGCCTCGCAGGCGCTCTCGCAGGCCGCCGGCCCCACGGCCACGAGCAGCCACTGGCCGCGCAGCGTGGCGGGTGCCACGGCCTGGCCATCCAGCGTGCGAAGCGCCAGGCGTGCAGGCAGCGCGCGCGCCGGCTCGATGAGCGTGGAGTAGTTGCTGCGCCCCTCGGGCCGGATCACGTAGTAGGTGAAGTACGACGCGATCACGGGCGCCGCGCAGGCCAGCACCACGAGCAGCGCCTGCAGCCTTCCGCTCAGGCGGCGCCGCGGCGCGACCTCGGGCAGCTCGACGCCGTGCACCGTGAGCCCCACGGGCTCAGGGGTTCGTGCGGGCAAGGCGGCGCCGGGGTCGGATGAGTTGGAACCAGACATACAGGACGATGCTCAGCGCGCTCAGCGCAAACCACTGGAAGGCGTAGCCATGGTGCTTGTGCACCCCTGCGGCCGGCGCCGGCCAGTCACGCAGCAGTCCGTCGGCGGGCGCACCCGGCTCGTCGAGTTGCATCAGCGACAGCGGCCGCAGCGCCAGGCCCGTCTCGCGGGCGAAAGCCGGCACATCCAGATTCTGCCGGATGGGCCCCTCGCCCGCCGCCTCGAACTCGTAGAGCCGCGCGGGCGGCGGGGCGATGCGGCCGCTCACGCGCACGGTGCCCGCAGGCGTGGGCGGGCGCACCACCCGCGTGCGGTCGGCTGCATCCCGCGGCTGCCAGCCCCGCTGCACCAGCACGGCACTGCCATCGGCCAGCACGAGCGGCGTGACGACGAAGAATCCGGGCCGGCCCTGCATCTGGCGGTTGTCGAGCCACACCGTGTGCGCATCGCGCCACTGCCCCTGGAGCACGGTGCGGCGGTGGTGCTGGGCGCTGGCCGCCTCGGGCGTGCGTGCCAGCTCGGCCGCGGGCAGTTCGGGCGCGTCGCGCCGGCTGTCGACGGCGGCCTGCAGCGCCTGCTTCTGGGCTGCGCGGTCCAGCTGCCACACCCCCAGCCGCGCCGTGAGGGCGGCCAGCGCGAGCGCGGCCAGCAGGACGACGAGGCGGCGGGCCCGGCCCATCACCGCCCGTTCCCCGCACGCACCACGCGCCGGCAAGGCCTCGCATACACTGGGCCGATGAAGGCCCTGATCGTGATCGTGCTCGTGTGCATCCTCGGCGTGCTGGCCAGCGCCGGCGTGCTCATGCTCAAGAAGGGCCGTGACCCCGGCGCCTCGCCGCACGCGATGGCGCGCGCGCTGGCCTGGCGCGTGGGGCTTTCGGTGGCACTCTTCCTGTTCATCCTGCTGGCCTGGTCGCTGGGCTGGGTGCGGCCCACGGGCATCCCGGTCTCGGCCTGAGCCTTCCAGGCGGCTCCCGCAAGAAAAACGCCGCCTTGCGGCGGCGCCCTTCGCGGCTCGCGGCGCGCGCCTTCAGAGCCAGTAGACGAGGAAGTACAGGCCCAGCCACACCACGTCCACGAAGTGCCAGTACCAGGCGGCGCCCTCGAAGCCGAAGTGGCGCTTCGGGCTGAAGTGGCCCTTCATCAGGCGCAGCGTGATGAACAAGAGCATGAGCATGCCCACGAACACGTGAAAGCCGTGGAAGCCCGTGAGCATGAAGAAGGTGGAGCCGAAGATGCCCGAGCTGAGCTTGAGGTTCAGGTCGCGGTAGGCGTGCATGTACTCGTAGCCCTGCACGCCCAGGAAGGTGGCGCCCAGGGCCACCGTGATCCACATCCAGAGAATCGTCTTGCTGCGCTGGTTGGCGATGAGCGCGTGGTGGGCGATGGTGAGTGTCACGCCCGAGGTGAGCAGCAGCGCCGTGTTGATCGTGGGCAGCCAGAAGGGGCCCATGGTCTGGAAGGGCTCGACGGTGCCGGCCGGCGAGGCCGTGAAGCCGCCGCCCGCGCTTGGCCACACGGCCTTGAAATCGGGCCACAGCACCTGGTGGTCGAGGTCGCCCAGCATCGGCACCGAGAACACCCGGGCCCAGTAGAGCGCGCCGAAGAAGGCGGCGAAGAACATCACCTCCGAGAAGATGAACCAGCCCATGCTCCAGCGAAACGAGATGTCGATGCGGTCGGAGTACAGGCCGCCCTCGCTCTCGGCGATGGCGTCGCCGAACCAGCGGAACATCACCAGGGCCCAGACCACCAGGCCCGCGAGCACCAGCCAGCTGCCGTAGCCATGGCCGTTGACCCACTGAGAGGCGCCGAAGATCACGAGCAGCATGCCCGTGGCCACCATCATCGGGTGCTGCGACGGGGCGGGGATGAAGTAGTACGGCGTGCTGCCGGCGGGGGTGGTGGAGGCCATCGGTTCAGCTCCTCGGTGCGGATCTCGGAAAAGTTCGTTTCGGTTCGTCAGAGCGCCACGCCGCTGCGCACGACCCACTGCACGGCCAGCACCAGGGCCAGCACGAACAGCGCAGCGGCGAGCACGCCGGCAACGATCACGTAAAGGGGGTTCAGGCGCTGCACGTCGCGCTCGTAGCCATCACGGCGGCGCACGCCGAAGAAGGACCACAGCACGGCGCGCATCGTCTCCCAGGGGGAAAGCGGCCGGGAGAGGGCATCGCTCACCCCGGCATCGGGGCGCTGCACGTCGCCCGGGCTCATCCGGCACCCCCAGGCAGCTGGGCCGCAGGGGCGTACGCCGAAGGACCCTTGACGGAACCCGGCGGCGCCGCGGGCGTGCGCCCGCCCACCTCGAAGAAGGTGTAGGACAGCGTGATGGTGGTGACATCACGCGGCAGCTTCGGGTCGATCACGAAGGCCACGGGCCAGGTCTTGGCCTCTCCCGGCGCGAGCTTGTACTCGTTGAAGCAGAAGCACTCGAGCTTGGTGAAGTGGGGGCTCGCCTGGCGCGGCGCGTAGCTCGGGATGGCCTGCGCGGCAATGGTGCGGTTCTGCACGTTGCGGAACTCGTACATCACCGTGGTGAGCTCGCCCGGGTGCACCTGCACGGCGCGCACGGCGGGCTTGAAATCCCACGGGCCGCGCACGTTGGCATCGAACTCCACCGTGATGGTGCGGCTCTTGTCCACCTGCGTGTTGGCCGGCGCCGACTGTGCGCCCCAGCCCTGCTGCTTGCGCTGCTCGCTGAGCGACAGCACGTTGATGCCCAGGGCCTCGCAGATGGCGCGGTACATCGGCACGAGCGCGTAGCCGAAGCCGAACATCAGGGCGGCGACCACCAGCAACTTGCCGAGCATGCGGCGGTTGTCGGCGTCCAGCAGAAGGCGGGCAGCGCGGGGCTTCGTATCCATCTCAGCGGCCCGAAAGCGCGATCTTGGCCACGAAGCCCAGCGCGAAGACGAGCGCCACCGAGGCCAGGATCCAGCCCAGCCGGCGGTTGGCGCGGCGCTGCTCTTCGCTGAGCATGGTCAACGAGCCTGCGGTGAGCCCGGCAGCGTGCCGCTCAGGCCACCACCTTGGTGGCGTCGGCGTTGAGCTTGGGCGGGGTCTCGAAGGTGTGCCACGGCGCGGGAGAAGGCACCTCCCACTCCAGGCCCTCGGCTGCCTCCCAGGGCTTCTGCGGGGCGGGCTCGCCCTGGCCGCGCATCATCGGCAGCACGACGAAGACGAAGAAGTAGACCTGCATCAGCCCGAAGCCGAAGGCGCCCACCGAAGCGATGGCGTTGAAGTCGGCGAACTGCATGGGGTAGTCGGCGTACCGGCGCGGCATGCCGGCCAGCCCCAGGAAGTGCATCGGGAAGAAGGTGATGTTGAAGAAGATCAGCGAGAGCCAGAAATGGAGCTTGCCGCGCGTCTCCGAATACATCACGCCCGTCCACTTCGGGCCCCAGTAGTACACGCCCGCAAAGAGCGCGAAGAGCGAACCCGCCACCAGCACGTAGTGGAAGTGCGCCACCACGTAGTAGGTGTCCTGCAACTGGATGTCGATGGGGGCCATCGAGAGGATGAGGCCCGTGAAGCCGCCCATCGTGAACACGAAGAGGAAGCCCACCGACCACAGCATCGGGGTCTCGAAGCTCATCGAGCCCTTCCACATGGTGGCGATCCAGTTGAAGATCTTCACGCCCGTGGGCACGGCGATCAGCATGGTCGCGTACATGAAGAAAAGCTGGCCCGTCACCGGCATGCCGGTGGTGTACATGTGGTGGGCCCAGACGATGAACGACAGGATCGCGATGGAGGCCGTGGCGTACACCATCGAGGCGTAGCCGAAGAGCTTCTTCCGCGAGAAGGCCGGGATGATGGCGCTCACGATGCCGAAGGCCGGCAGGATCATGATGTACACCTCGGGGTGCCCGAAGAACCAGAAGATGTGCTGGTACATGATCGGGTCGCCGCCGCCGGCCGGGTTGAAGAAGCTGGTGCCGAAGTGGCGGTCGGTCAGCGTCATCGTGATCGCGCCGGCAAGCACCGGCATCACGGCGATCAGCAGGTAGGCGGTGATGAGCCAGGTCCAGACGAACAGCGGCATCTTCATCAGCGTCATGCCGGGCGCGCGCATGTTGAGGATCGTGGTCACGATGTTGATCGAGCCCATGATCGAGCTGGCGCCCATGATGTGCATCGCGAAGATGCCCAGGTCCATGCCGGGACCCATCTGCACCGACAGCGGGGCGTAGAGCGTCCAGCCGGCCGCGGTCGCGCCGCCGGGCACGAAGAAGGAGATCAGCAGCAGCGCCGCCGCCGGCACGAGCAGCCAGAACGACCAGTTGTTCATGCGCGCGAAGGCCATGTCGGGCGCGCCGATCT
>JBJTVI010000387.1:0-4334 GCA_046081145.1 Rubrivivax sp. | reverse complement strand
ACCACGCCATCGGCGCCGAGCGTGGTGCCGGCGTGAAAGACGTGGGCGTCGGTGTCGCCCACCCGTGCACCGTGGCCGCTGCCGACAGCCGGCAGCCCCTGAATCGCATCCCCGGTGCGAGGCGCCTGCGGGTAGCCGGATGCGGCCATCACCACGCCCAGCGCGAAGCGACGGTCCCACTGCAGCTCCACCTGGTCGAGCGTGCCGTCGGTGGCGTGCAGCAGCAGCTCGAGCAGGTCGCTCTTCAGGCGCATCAGCAGCACCTGCGCCTCGGGGTCGCCCAGGCGGGCGTTGAATTCCACGGTGCGCGGCTGCCCCTGCGCATCGATCATCAGCCCGGCATACAGGAACCCCGTGAAGGGCGTGCCCTCGGCGCGCAGGCCGGCCACGGTGGGGTGGATGATCTCGCGCATCACGCGCGCATGCACATCGGGCGTGACCACCGGTGCCGGAGAGTAGGCGCCCATGCCCCCGGTGTTGGGGCCCTGGTCGCCATCGTGGATACGCTTGTGGTCCTGGCTCGTGGCCAGCGCCAGCACATGGGCGCCGTCGCAGGCGACGATGAAGCTCGCCTCCTCGCCGACCATGAATTCCTCCAGGACCACAGCCGCGCCGCTGCCGTTGTGGCGCACGCCGATCGCCTGGCCGCCCAGCATCTCGTCAATCGCGGCGTGGGCCTCGTCAGCCGTCATCGCCACCACCACGCCCTTGCCCGCCGCCAGTCCGTCGGCCTTCACGACGACGGGCGCGCCGCGTGCGTCCACGTGCGCATGGGCGCTGGCGGCATCCGTGAAGGTGGCGTAGCCCGCCGTGGGGATGCCATGCCGACGCATGAATTCCTTCGCGAAGGCCTTGGAGCTCTCGAGCTGCGCGGCCGCGCGGGTGGGGCCGAAGATGCGTAGGCCGCGGCCGCGAAAGAGATCGACGACACCCGCGGCCAGGGGCGCCTCCGGGCCCACGACGGTGAGCGCCACCTGCTCGGCACGGGCGAAATCGGCCAACGCCTCGAGGTCGGTGAGCGCGACGTTGCGCACCCCGGGCTCACGCGCGCTGCCACCATTGCCCGGAGCCACCAGCACCTGCGACACGCGCGGGCTTTGCGCAAGCTTCCAGGCCAGGGCGTGCTCGCGCCCGCCCCCTCCGATGACCAGCACCTTCATCGCGGGGCCTTAGGCGGGCCAGGCGGCTCGAACAGCATCGGGCGGCGGGGCCTGCGCTCACTCGCCAAGGTTGGCGTTGTGAAAGACCTCCTGCACGTCGTCGAGATCCTCGAGCACGTCCAGGAGTTTCTGCATGCGGGCGGCGTCCTCGCCGGCCAGGTCGATGGGGTTCTCGGCGCGCATGGTCACTTCGGCGATCTCGGCCTTGAGCCCCGCGGCTTCGAGCGCGCCCTTCACGGCCTCGAAGTCGGCCGGGGCGCACAGCACCTCCACCGAGCCGTCCTCACCGGTCACCACGTCTTCGGCACCGGCCTCGAGCGCCACTTCCATCAACTTGTCCTCGCTCGTGCCGGGGGCGAACAGGAACTGGCCGCAGTGCTTGAACTGGAACGCCACCGAGCCTTCGGTGCCGAGGTTGCCCCCGTGCTTGCTCAGGGCGTGGCGCACCTCGGCCACCGTGCGCACTCGGTTGTCCGTCATGCAGTCGACGATGACGGCCGCCCCGCCGATGCCGTAGCCCTCGTAGCGGATCTCCTCGTAGTGGACGCCCTCGAGGTTGCCGGTGGCCTTGTCGATGTTGCGCTTGACGGTGTCGGCCGGCAGGTTCACGGCCTTGGCCTTGTCGATGGCCAAGCGAAGCCGCGGGTTGGCCGAGGGGTCACCCCCGCCCTGGCGGGCGGCCACCATGATCTCGCGGATCACGCGCGTCCAGGCCTTGCCGCGCTTTTCGTCCTGCCGGCCCTTGCGGTGCTGGATATTGGCCCACTTGGAATGACCGGCCATCGGTGCTCCTGGGGATCGGCCCGACTCGCGCCGACCCACGCCTGTGTTTGTATAGTGGCCCGGATTTTACCGGTCGGCACGCTCGCCCCGTCGCGCTGGCCAACCCGCTTCCGAGCCCCGCCCCGAGGACCCCGCACCATGCCCGAACCGATCCTGGTTGCCCGCCGCGGCGACACCGAGTGCCACCTGCTGCCTGCCCTGGCCAACCGGCACGGCCTGATCACCGGCGCCACCGGCACCGGCAAGACGATCACGCTGCAGACCTTGGCCGAGAGCTTCTCGCGCATCGGCGTGCCCGTCTTCATGGCCGACGTGAAGGGCGACCTCACCGGCATCAGCCAGGCCGGGCGCATCGGCGACAAACTCGCCCGCGTGCTGGCCGAGCGCGGCATCGAGCCACCGCAGGCGCTGGCCTGCCCCACCACGCTGTGGGACGTCTTCGGCGAACAGGGCCATCCGGTGCGCGCGACCATTTCCGACATGGGCCCGCTGCTGCTCGGGCGTATGCTGGGCCTGAACGAAACCCAAGGAGGGGTGCTCAACCTCGTCTTCAAGATCGCCGACGACCACGGCATGCTGCTGCTGGATCTGAAGGACCTGCGTGCCATGCTGCAGCACGTAGGCGACAACGCACGCTCCTTCACCACCGAGTACGGCAACATCAGCGCGGCCAGCGTGGGCGCCATCCAGCGCGGTCTGCTGCAGATCGAGCAGCAAGGCGGGGACCGCTTCTTCGGCGAGCCGATGCTCGACCTGGGTGACTTCATGCAGACGGTGGACGGCCGCGGGGTGGTCAACATCCTGGCGGCCGACAAGCTCATGAGCGCGCCGCGCCTGTACGGTACCTTCCTGCTGTGGATGCTCTCGGAGCTCTTCGAATCGCTGCCCGAGGTGGGCGACCTGGACAAGCCCAAGCTCGTCTTCTTCTTCGACGAGGCGCACCTGCTCTTTGCCGAGGCGCCCAAGGTTCTGGTGGAGCGCATCGAGCTCGTGGTGCGCCTGGTGCGCTCCAAGGGCGTGGGCGTGTACTTCGTGACGCAGAACCCGCTGGACATCCCCGACAGCGTGCTCGGGCAACTGGGCAACCGGGTGCAGCACGCGCTGCGCGCCTTCACCCCGCGCGACCAGAAGGCGGTGGCCTCGGCCGCCAGCACCATGCGGGCCAACCCGGGCCTGGACATCGCCACCGCCATCTCCGAACTCGGCGTGGGTGAGGCCCTGGTGAGCCTGCTCGACGAAAAGGGCCGCCCGGGCGTGACGCAGCGCGTCTACGTGCTGCCCCCGGGCAGCCAGATCGGCCCGATCACGCCCGAGCAGCGCACGCAGCTGCGCGCAGACTCGCTGGTGGCCGGGGTGTACGAGAAGGTGCTCGACCGCGAGTCGGCCTACGAGATGCTGCGCGGGAGCGTGGCCGCCGCGGCGCCCACTCCAGCCGGCACGGCTGAAGGTGCGGCCGCCCCTTCGCGCACGCTGCCGGGCCTGGCCACGCCCGCGGGGGGCGCGCAGGGCGGCGGGCAAGCCGAATCGGCAGCCGGCGGCATGCTCGGCGGCCTCTCCGACCTGCTCTTTGGCAGCACCGGCCCCCGCGGCGGGCGCAAGGAAGGCCTGGCCGAGTCGGCCGCGCGCAGCGCCATGCGCAGCGTGGGCTCGGCCGTGGGCCGGGAGATCGTGCGCGGGGTGCTGGGCTCGCTGCTGGGGGGTGGGCGCAGGCGTTGAGCCCTGTTCATGCACCATGAAAATCGAACATGCGGTGTTCGAATTTCATGGTGTGCGGTGCGTCAGCGGCTTCAGGCTGCATCAATAGAATCGCGGGATGTCCAGAGCCCCCGCAGGCGGCGAAGCCCCGCCCAAAGCCCCAAACTTCCTGCGCACCCAGATCGAGCGTGACCTCGAGACGGGTGCCTGTGCCGGCCGGCACTTCGCCGGCAGCCCCGGGGACGCCGCGCACCACGCCGCCGGGCCGGCCGACCCGGCGCGCATCCGCACGCGCTTTCCGCCCGAGCCCAACGGCTACCTGCACGTGGGCCACGCCAAGAGCATCTGCCTGAACTTCGGCCTGGCGCGCGACTACGGCGGGGTGTGCCACCTGCGCTTTGACGACACCAACCCCGAAAAGGAAGAGCAGGAATACGTCGACGCCATCAAGGAGGCCGTGCACTGGCTGGGCTTCGACTGGGTCAGCGGCAGCACCTCCCACCTGTACCAGGCCAGCGACTATTTCGACTTCATGTACCGCGCCGCCGAGGCCCTGGTGCAGGCCGGCCTGGCTTATGTGGACGAGCAAAGTGCGGAAGAGATGCGCGCCAACCGCGGGGACTTCACCACGCCAGGCACGGACAGCCGTTTTCGCAGCCGCACCCCGGCCGAGAACCTGGCGCGGCTGCGCGACAT
>JBJTVI010000386.1:0-2195 GCA_046081145.1 Rubrivivax sp. | reverse complement strand
GGCTCAGGCAGCCGCCGGGGCTGCCAGCGCGCACCCTCCGCCGGCACGCCGAGCGCGCGCGCCATGTATAGGGCCGCCTCATGGTGCATGTCCTCGTGCAGCAGCACGAGATGGAAGAAGTAGCGCGATGGCGCGTGGCTGGCCCTGCCGGCCTCGCGCACCTCCCCCAAGAGTCCCAGGGTGGACGCCAGCCCACGCTCGAGTTCATCGCGCAGCATCCCTGC
This sequence comes from Rubrivivax sp., assembly GCA_046081145.1. Lineage (GTDB taxonomy): Bacteria > Pseudomonadota > Gammaproteobacteria > Burkholderiales > Burkholderiaceae_C > Rubrivivax. The sequence continues at coordinate 1,971 of JBJTVI010000386.1, read as the reverse complement.
GTCGGGCAGCCTGAGGCCCCAGCGCGTGGCATGCGCCACGCGCGTGGAGTCGAAGCAGTCATCGGCCTGCGCGGGCCGCGCCGGGCGCAGCGGCTGCGTCGGGTCAGCCCGCACGCCCTGGGCCCAGGCGGGGTGACGCTCGAGCCAGCGCGTCTGGAACCAGCCGATGTGGCCGAGCTCCCACAGCGGCGGGTTCAGGGTGTCGTCAAGGGGCACGGCCAGGCCAGGCAGGGCGCGTTCCCAGGCCGCCAAGGTGGACAGTGTGTCCTCACGCGCCGCGCACAGCAGCCGCTCCAGCACGGCGGCATCCCCGTGGCGCGCGAGCCAGGCAGGGTCGTCGGAGACGGTTACGCTACGCGCGTGCATCGAAGAAAGTCTCTCGTCCTCGTGACGCCGGCGCTCGCCGACGCGAACAATGGCAACTGGCAGACCGCCCGGCGCTGGGCAACGCTGCTCGCGCCAGCTTACCGCGTGCGCCTGGCAGCACGCTGGGTGGCAGGGGATGCACCGGCCGACGCGATGCTCGCGCTGCACGCACGGCGCTCGGCCGGGTCGATCGCCGCCTGGCGTGACGCGCACCCACGCGCGCCGCTCGTCGTCACGCTCACGGGAACCGACCTGTACCGCGACATCGCCACCGACGCGCAGGCGCAGCGCTCGCTCGAGCTCTCCGATGCCCTGGTGGTGCTCAACGCGCTGGGCCCGCAGCGGTTGCCGCCGGCGCTGCGTGCACGCTGCCACGTGGTGCTGCAATCGTGCAGCCTGCGCCAGCCGCGCAACGACAAGCCCACGCGCTGGCTGCGCGCCGTCGCGGTGGGCCACCTGCGCCAGGAGAAGGACCCGCGCACGCTCTTCGAGGCGGTGCGCCGGCTCGGTGGTCGCGCCGACATCCGCATCGACCACATCGGGCGCGCACTCGATGCGCAGCTCGGCGAGGAGGCGCAGGGGCTCGCCGAGGCTCTTCCCGCCTACCGCTGGCTGGGGGGCCTGCCGCACGGCCAGGCCCGCGCCCGCATCCAGGCCGCGCACGTGCTGGTGCACCCGAGCCGAATCGAAGGCGGCGCCCACGTGATCATCGAGGCGCTGCGCAGCCGCACGCCTGTGCTCGCCTCGCGCATCGAGGGCAACGTGGGGCTGCTGGGCGAAGCATATGCCGGCTACTTCGAGCCTGCAGACGCAGCGGGCCTGGCCGCGCGCCTCGTGCAGCTGCGCGAGCAGCCCGATATGCTCGCCACCTTGCAGAGGCAGGCTGAAGCGCTGCAGGCGCGCTTCGAGCCGGCCGCCGAAGCCGCTGCGCTGCGCGCGATGCTCGACCCGCTGCTGGCCCGCCCCGCCTGAAAGGACCCCCGACATGAACGCCCCCGAACCGCTGGCCCCCGCTGCCGAACCACGCCTGACCTCGCTGTCCCACGGCGGCGGCTGCGGCTGCAAGATCGCCCCGGGCGTGCTCTCCGAGATCCTCAAGGGCACGGCGGCGATGCCGATCCCGCCGGAGCTGCTGGTGGGCATCGAGACCGCCGACGATGCGGCCGTCTACCGCTTGAACGACGAGCAGGCGCTGATCGCCACCACCGACTTCTTCATGCCCATCGTCGACGACCCCTTCGACTTCGGGCGCATCGCCGCCACCAACGCCATCAGCGACGTCTACGCGATGGGCGGCCGGCCCATCCTCGCACTGGCACTCGTGGGCATGCCCATCAACGTGCTGTCCACCGCCACCATCGGCCGCGTGCTCGAGGGCGGCGCCTCGGTGTGCCGCGCCGCCGGGATCCCGATCGCCGGCGGCCACACCATCGACTCGGTGGAGGCGATCTACGGCTTGGTGGCGCTGGGTCTCGTGCACCCCTCGCGCGTGCGCCGCAACGCTGACGCGCGCGCGGGCGACGTGCTGGTGCTCGGCAAGGCACTCGGCGTGGGCGTGATGAGCGCGGCGCTGAAGAAGGGCGAGCTCGGCGAGGCCGGCTACGC
>JBJTVI010000385.1:0-5704 GCA_046081145.1 Rubrivivax sp. | reverse complement strand
GGGCCGCCGCCGACGACGACGGCGTCGTAGAGCTCGTCGCTTCCTGAATGGCTCATCGAGGGCCTCCTGCGGGCAGGCCCGCCAAACCAGGGGTGTCGGAAAGGGACAGGGAAGGGTTCGCCCGTGCAGTGCCTGTCGGGTCCCGCGCTTGCGTGTGTGGCGGAGCGGGCGCAGCCGGCACCCGGATGCGCCAGGCCAGTGCCGCCGAGACGACGAACATCCCCGCCTCCAGGGCGAACACGCTGCCGTAGGCGCGGGCCGCATCACCCAGCAGCCAGCGTGCGAGATCGCTTGCGGCGGAACCGAAGAGGCCGCCGAGCACGAAGCCCACGGCCTGCGCGGCGCCCCACAAGCCCATTCGGGTGCCTTCGCGCGCGTGGGCGCCGGCGCCCGCTAGGCTCATCATCGAGCCGATGGCGGCAATCGAGAAGGCGCCGTTGGACACGCCCAGCAGGAACACGTTGGCCCGCAGCGGCCAGTTCGGCGCCAGGGCCGCGCCGGCCACGAGCCCGGCCAGCGCCACACCGGAAGCCAGGCAGCCGCCCACCGTCCAGGCCTTGAGCGAGCCCAGCCGTGCGCCGGCCACGCGGCGACCGGCCAGGGCGGCCATCAGCATGCCCGCAAGCGTGCCCATGTGCTGCACCCCCGCCAAGCTCGTGGACTCGCCAGGAGTGAAGCCGAATATCGCGCCGGCAAAGGGCTCGAGGATGAGATCCTGGGTGCTGTAGGCCAGCATCGAGAAGAAGACGAAGACCGTGAAGCGGCGTGCGTCGTCCTCGCGCCAGACCTCACCCAGGGCGCGCAGGAAATCCGGGCGGGTGCCGGTGGCCGGCGCGGGCGTCTGGCCACGCGGGGCCTCCAGGCGCCACAGCGCCAGGGCAGTGACGCACACCGCGAGCAGCGACACCACCCCCGACACCTGCATCAGGCGCGTCGGGCCGTAGGGATCCAGGGCCCGCCCGGCCAGGCCGGCGGTGACGGCGAAGCCGACGATCATCATCACCCACACGGTGGCGGCGGCCGCGGCGCGGCGGGGCTCCTCCACCTGCTTGGCCAGCAGCACGAGCAGCGAGGTGCCGCTGGCGCTCACGCCCAAGCCCACGGCGGTGAAGGCGATCACGGCCAGCAGGGTGCCCGTGGTGGGGTCGGTGTGCATCCAGGCCGTGGCCACGGCGCCGCCGAAGCCGCCCAGGGCCAGGACCACCATGCCGCCGAGGATCCACGGCGTGCGGCGGCCGCCGACATCCGAGCCCCACCCCATGCGCGGGCGGGTGAGCTGCACCGCGTAATGCAGCGCCACCAGGAGCCCGGGCAGCAAGGCCGGCAGTGCGAGTTCTACCACCATCACGCGGTTCAGGGTGGAGGTGGTGAGCACCACCACTGCGCCGAGCATGGCCTGCACGAGCCCGAGGCGGACGATACCGGCCCAGCCGAGAAAGCCGCCGCTGCGCCCGCCGTTCATCCTGCACCCCCTGCGCCGCGCAACGCGAAGGCGCTGACCATCATGCCGGCGACGAAGAGCGGGACGCCGAAGCCGCTGTAGAAGAGGGCGCGTTGCACGGGCTGGCGCAGGAACCACACCATGAGAGCGAGTTGGCCGACCAGGAGTGCGGCCACGCCGACGGCGTGCGAGGGCTGCCCCCACGCGGCCAGCAACGTGATCACCACCGCCTGCGGCACGGCCATGAACACGCAGGCCGTCCAGGCGGCGCCGCCCACACCGAGGCGCACTGGCAGCGAGCCGATGCCCATGGTGCGGTCGCCGCGCAGGGACTTGAAATCGTTGAGCGTCATGATGCCGTGCGCGCCCAGGCTGTAGAGCAGCGCCAGCGCCAGCGAATGGCCGCCCGGCATGGCGCCGCCGGCCATCACGGCAGCACCCGTGACCCAGGCCAGGCCTTCATAGGACAAGCCGCAGGCGGCATTGCCCCACCAGCCGTTGCGCTTCAGGCGCAGGGGCGGCGCGCTGTAGGCCCAGGCCAGCAGGAGCCCGGCTACCGCCGCCAGAAAGCCCCAGGTGCCCAGCGCCGTGGCGACGACCAGCGACAGGGCCGTCCAGCCCACCGCGACGTACAGGCCCCAGCGGCCGGGCATCCGGCCCGATGGGATCGGGCGCTGGGGCTCGTTGATGGCGTCGACGTGGCGGTCGAACCAGTCGTTGACGGCCTGGCTCGTGGCGCACACCAGGGGCCCGGCGAGCAGGACGCCAACGACCAGCAGCGGCCAGCGGCCGTCCAGCGACACCCCGGAGGCCACCACGCCGCAGGCGAAGGCCCACATCGGCGGGAACCAGGTGACAGGCTTGAGCAGCTCGGTGATCGCCGAGGGGGCGGGCAGGGCCATGCACCAATGGTGCCGTCCCGGACGCGTGACGTCAATCTATATTGACACCTAGGGCGCCCCGTGTGCACGGGGTGCCCGGGCCCGGCGAACCGGGCGCGGGCGCTAGCCGCGTTCCTCGTCCGCCCGGCCGAGGTTGCCCAGGCCAAAGCGGCGCAGCTTTACGTACAGGCTCTGGCGCGACAAGCCCAGCAGCGTGGCGGCCGAGGCGCGGTTGTCCTGTGTCATCTGCAGCGCGGTCTCGATGCACAGCTGCTCGATGAGGTCGGTGGTCTCGGAGACGATTTCCCTCAGGGGCGTGCGGCCCACCAGTTCGGTGAGCTCGCTGACCGAGCGCGGCATCGGCACCCCGGCAGCCGGCTCGGCGGCCGTGCCCAGGCGCCGAGCGACGTTGCGCACCGCAAAGGACAGCAGCGTGCTGTCGCCCAGCTGCAGCGCCGCGCCGGAGATCTCGACATCCGTCTGTGCCCCGTATTCGCCCCTGAGGCTGGTGGTGAACAGGCCGATCGACCCGCGCTGGCGCAGGTTGCCTATCAGCACGCCGAGCTCGACACCCGTGCGGCCGACCCAGCGGTCCAGGGGCTGGCCGCGCGCCTGCTCCTCGGTGCCGAGCTGGGCCAGGGCCAGGAATGCGGGGTTGGCTGCGATGATCTTGCCGCCGGGCTCGCAGAACACGAGCCCGTCGGGTGCGCTGTTGACGAAGGCGCGAAGGATCGGCTCCCAGCCGCCGTCAGTGGCCGGGGCGCCCGGCACGGCAGCCGCCCGCGAGCGGCCTGAGGCGATGACGCCGGCAGGCTCGAAGACCACTGGGGCTAGCCGGACCATCAGGAAGGCCGACTGCTCCTGGCGAAAGACCGAGGCCGAGAGCATCACCTCCTGCACCTCGCCGGCCAGCCGGGTGCGCAGCGGCTCGTGGCGGCCCACCGAGCGGGCGGCGGCCAGCAGGTTCTGCAGCCGCTCGCCATGGGAGGCGTCGATGAGCGCGCCGAGCTGGCTGCCCACGAGCTTGCTGCGGCTGCCCGCGCACAGCGTGCGCGCCGCCGGGTTGGCCTCCATGATCTTGAGCGAGGTGCCGTCGACGATCAGCAGCGCATCGTTGGCGGTCTCGAAGAGGTGGCGGTAGCGGGTTTCGGCCTCGCGGAAGCGCCAGTAGTCCTGCTCCATGGCCTGCTGGGCGTCGACGAGCCCGCGCTGCAGCGACACCATGGCGCGCAGGTCGCGGCCGAAGGCGATGATGCGCCCGCCGTCAGGGCCGCCATCGGCCACGCGGATGGCCGAGTACAGCACCGGGATGCCCTCGCCATCAGGCACTGGGTGCGTGACCTGACGCCAGCGCGCGGCGTCGGCCGCCTGGCGGGCTTCTTCGAGCAGGGCCTCGATCTTGTCGCGGCTTTCGGGGGTGACGGTCTGTGCCCACAGCCGCCCGCGCCACTTGCGCACCACCTGGTCGGCCAGTTCCTTGGCCTGCGCGACGACGTCCAGGATCTTGCCCTCGGTGTCGAGCACCAGGGCGATGTCGCTTGAGGCCCCGAGCAGGCGCGAGGCCGTGCGGGCGTCGATGTCGCCCAGCGAGGAGGGGCCGCTCTTGGCGCGAGGCATGGCGCGGGTGGCTGAAGGGTCTGCCGCGGGCAGGGGGTGGGTGGGGGTTGTGGGGTGAGGATGGGGTCTCGAAGCGGGGCCGGGCTCACTCTTTCGAGACCTCCTGTTCTCCACGCTGCCGGGCGGCAACCAGATCGTTGGCCAGCTCGACCGCGGCACTCGCGTCAAGGGCCGTTCCGTCGGCACCCACCTCCACGGCCCATTGCGGGTGGGTGATGAAGACCGGGCCGCCGACGACGACCTGGACGTACTCGTTGCAGGACATCGCGCGCACGCGGCGGATGTTCTCGCGCAGCCAGTCGATGCGGTCGTCCGATCCGATGGAGAAGCCCACGAGATCGACCCATTCGTCGCGCACGCGGGCGCCGGCATCGGGCACCGCCGCGCCCACGCCGCCCAGGACGTCCCAGCCGTCGCGGCGCATGAACTCGGCCACCATCGCCAGGCCGAAGAGGTGCTGTTCGTCCGCGGGCTGGGCCAGCAGCGCGCGCGGTGGGCGGGAGACGCGCGGTCGCGGCGTGTCGAAGCCGGCGCTGAGCTCGCGCATCAGCCGGTGCAAACGGCCCATGGCCACGGTGACGGTGGTGAAGTCGCAGCGGTCATCGCGCCACAGGGTGCCCAGGCGCGAGGCGACCGGGCCGAACAGCCCCAGGCACAGCGCCTCGAGTTCGGCCCCCTCGGACAGGAGCATCTGCACGGTGGGGTACTGGGCGGGGGGCTGGTCGCCCAGGAGTTCGAGCAGGAAGCGGTCGGCGTCGCCCGGCCCGGGCTGCACGGCCGCTGGGGCGGCCTCCTCGGGCAGGCGGTGACGGTGCGCACGCACCAGTCGCGGGATGACTTCGGCGCGAAGCGTGCGCTCCAGCGCCGCCACGCTGCGGTCGCCCAGCAGCGAAGCGGCCGGACGGCGGGGGCGCTTGTCGGAGTCGGTGCTCATGTGGAGGGAACCGGCGCCAGGCGCCCGTTCCGGTTCTCTTTGTACCCCTGACAGGCCGGCGCGTCAAACCCGAGCGTCAACATCCCCGGACACCTGGCCGGAAGTGCGGCAAGTGCCGGTGATTGCGCACGGTGTAATCCCGCGCATACGTCAGTTTAGATTGACACATGACGCCTGCCCGTCTAGTCTGGGCGACATGGATCGAACCCCCCTGCCGGTTCGGCGCATGCGCTCGGCCGGCCGAGCGCGCCCGGCGCTGTACACCGAGGAAGAACGCCTGCGGCGAGACGCCACGCGCTGGACCCTCGTGCAGGGGGTGCTGGCGCCGGTGCAGTTCGCGGTTTTTCTCGTCAGCCTGGTGCTGGTGCTGCGCTGGCTCGCCACGGGCGAGGGCTTCGCCGTGGCCACGGCCTCGGTGGTGCTCAAGACGCTGCTGCTCTACACCATCATGGTCACCGGCTCCATCTGGGAGAAGGTGGTCTTCGGCCGCTGGCTCTTCGTGCCGGCCTTCTTCTGGGAAGACGTGTTCAGCATGCTGGTGCTGGCGCTGCACTCGGGCTACCTCGTGGCGCTCTACACCGATGCGCTGAGCCCGCGCGGGCTGATGCTGCTGGCGCTGGCGGCCTACGCGGCGTACGTCGTCAATGCCACGCAGTTCCTGCTCAAGCTGCGCGCGGCCCGGCTCGACGAGGCGCAGCGCCGCCGCGAGGCCGCCGGCTCGGCGGGCGGGTCCTCCGACTCCTCGGCCCGGTTGCGGGCAGCGGGGCCGGCCGGCCCCAATCCCCTGGGAGCCGCGCGATGAGCCCGGTGATCACGCTGCGGCCCGAGGAG
>JBJTVI010000384.1:0-10098 GCA_046081145.1 Rubrivivax sp. | reverse complement strand
CGCCGGCGGTGCGCGAGCAGCATGGGCGCGACGAGTCGCCCTTCCCCATCACGCCCCCCGAGGTGGTGGTGTTCTGCGAGAGCACGGAGGAAGTGGTGACGGTGGTCAAGCTGGCCGACCAGCACGCCGTGCCCGTGATCCCGTTCGGCACCGGCTCGTCGCTGGAAGGTCACCTGCTGGCGGTGCAGGGTGGCGTCAGCGTGGACGTGAGCCGCATGACTCAGATCGTGCGCGTGAACCCCGAAGACCTGACGGTCACGGTGCAGGCCGGCGTCACGCGCGAGCAACTCAGCCGCGAGATCCGCGACACCGGCCTGTTCTTCCCCATCGACCCCGGCGCCAACGCCAGCCTGGGCGGCATGGCGGCCACGCGTGCCAGCGGCACCAACGCCGTGCGCTACGGCACCATGCGCGAGAACGTGCTGGGCCTGACGGTGGTGACGGCCAGCGGAGATGTGATCCGCACCGGCACGCGCGCCAAGAAGTCCAGTGCCGGCTACGACCTGACGCGGCTCATGGTGGGCAGCGAAGGCACACTCGGCGTGATCTGCGAGGTCACGCTCAAGCTGCACCCGCTGCCCGAGGCGGTGAGTGCCGCCATCTGCCAGTTCCCGGACGTGAACTCGGCCGTGCGCGCCACGATCCAGACGATCCAGATGGGGGTGCCGATCGCCCGCTGCGAGCTGCTCGATGCGAACGCCGTGCGCGTGGTGAGCGCGCACAGCCAGCTCGGGCTGCGCGAGGCGCCGATGCTGCTCATGGAGTTCCACGGCAGCCCCGCGAGCGTGCAGGAGCAGGCCGAGACGGTGCAGGCCCTCACCGCCGACTGCGGCGGGCAGGACTTCCAGTGGGCCACCACGCCAGAGGAGCGCACACGGCTGTGGACGGCGCGGCACAAGGCCTACTTCGCCGGCATGGCCGCCAACCCGGGGTGCCGCTCCGTCACCACCGACACCTGCGTGCCGATCTCGCGCCTGGCCGAGATCATCGACGTCTCGGTGGCCGATGCCGACGCCTCGGGGCTGCCCTACTACATCGTGGGACACGTGGGTGACGGCAACTTCCACCTGGCCTACCTGGTCAAGGATGGCGACGCCGCCGAGCGCGCCACGGCCGAGGCGCTCTCGCACCGCATGGTGCAGCGTGCGCTCGCGCTCGGGGGCACCTGCACAGGCGAGCACGGCATCGGGCTGCACAAGATCGGCTTTCTCGTGGAGGAGGCCGGTGAGGGGGCAGTGGCGATGATGCGCACCCTCAAGCGCGCCCTGGACCCGAAGAACATCCTCAACCCGGGCAAGATCTTCGTGCTGTAACCGGGCGGCCTGGCGAACCTGCCGGCGGCGCCGGGCGCAAGACAGTCGTCGGCCATCGGTCGTCAGCCGTCAGGTCGGGGCGTTCACGACTGTGAGACGATGCGGCGGATGAACCGCAACGTGCTCCTGCTCGCGTTCTGTCAGGGCATGTTCCTGACGAACAACGTCACCTTCATCGCCATCAACGGCCTCATGGGCCTGGCGCTTGCGCCCGTGGGCTGGATGGCCACGCTACCGGTGATGGGCTACGTGGTGGGTGCGGCGCTCAGCGCCCCGGTGGTGGCGCGCGTGCAGCGGGCGCAGGGCCGCAAGCGCTCGTTCCAGCTCGGCCTGGTGGTGGCGATGCTCTCGGCGATGCTGTGCGCCTACGCCGCACACTCGCGCCAGTTCTGGCTGCTGGTGGCCGCCACCGTCGTGGCCGGGTTCTACAGCGCCAACGCGTCGCTCTATCGCTTCGCGGGGCCGGAACTGGCCGCTCCGGCCTACAAGGAGCGCGCCATCTCGCTGGTGCTGGCCGGGGGCATCATCGGCGCCTTCATCGGCCCGAACCTGGCCAGTGCCACGCGGCTGGCTGCGGGCGAGCCCTTCGTGGGCTCCTACCTGGCGCTGATCCCGGTGGGGCTGGCAGGCCTGGTGGCGCTGTCCTTCATCCGCTTTCCCGAGCACCACGCGCCGGCGCCCGGCGCGAGCACGGGGCGCTCCGTGGCCGAGCTCGCACGCCAGCCCGTCTTCATCGTGGCGGTGACAGCCGGCGCGCTGGGCTACGGCGTGATGAACCTGCTGATGGCGGCCACGCCCATTGCCATGCAGCAGTGCCAGCACCCCTTCGACCGTGCCGCGCTCGTGCTGGAGTGGCACGTGCTGGGCATGTTCGTGCCGGGCTTCTTCACGGGCCACCTCATCAAGCGCTTCGGGGCGCTGCCGGTGATGGGCGTGGGCGCGGGCTTGAACCTGCTGTGCGTGGCGGTGGCGCTCTCGGGTGTGGACCTGATGCAGTTCCTGGTGGCGCTGGCGGTGCTCGGGGTGGGGTGGAACTTCCTCTTCACCGGCGCCACGACGCTCTTCACCGAGGCCTACCGGCCCGAGGAGAAGAACAAGGCCCAGGGCGCGATGGACACCTGCGTGTTCGCGACGATGGCCGTGACGTCCTTTTCCTCCGGCGCGCTCGTGACCACGCAGGGCTGGACGTGGCTGAACGTCGGCTCACTCGTGCCGATCGCACTCGTGTCGGGGGCGCTGGCCTGGCTCGCGCTCGTCAGGCGTCGCCCGCCCCCAGGCGCTCCAGCAGCCCGTTGAGCTCCTCGAGCGAGCCGAAGGCGATTGCGATCTCGCCAGACTCGCCGCGCCCGGTGCGGCGCTTGACGCGGATCTCCACGGCCGCGGCCAGTCGGTCGGCCAGCTGCTCCTCCAGGCGCGCGATGTCGCGCGGCTTGTCGGCCTTCACGCGCAGCAGCGGCTGCTGGCGGCCGGGCTTGAGGGTGGTGGCGACGAACTTCTCCGTCTCGCGCACCGAGAGCTTGCGCGAGGCCACCTCGGCCGCGGCCAGGATCTGCTGCGCGGGCTCCAGCGCGAGCAACGCGCGCGCGTGCCCCATCTCCAGGTCGCCGGCCATGAGCATGGCCTGCACGGGCTGGGCCAGCTGCAGCAGCCGCAGCAGGTTCGTGGCCGCGCTGCGCGAGCGTCCGATGGCCTGCGCGGCGCGTTCGTGCGTGAGGCCGAACTCGCTCACCAGGCGCTGCAGGCCGCGGGCCTGCTCCAGCGGGTTGAGATCCTCGCGCTGGATGTTCTCGATGAGCGCCATGGCCGCGGCGGCTTCGTCGGCCACCTCGCGCACGAGCACCGGCACCTCGGCCAGGCCCGCCAGGCGAGCGGCCCGGCAGCGCCGCTCGCCGGCAATGATCTCGTAGTGCCCGGCCTCGCGCGGGCCCACCGGGCGCACGAGCACGGGCTGCATCACGCCCTGGGTGCGAATGCTCTCGGCGAGCTCGTAGAGCGCGCCTTCGTCCATGCGCGAGCGGGGCTGGTACTTGCCCGGCTGCAGCCGCTCCAGCGGCAACGTGGAGGGCAGCTGCGAGGCGTCGGCCGGCTCGGGCAGTTGCGGGCCCAGCAGGTTTTCCAGCCCCCGGCCCAGGCCCTTGGGCTTCTTCGTCACCATGCGTTCACCATGGGCCGGCATTGTCCACCACGGCGGGCCCCGCGTGCACCCCGTGGGGGCGGCGCAGCGCCGCAGCCCCGCACGCCGGCGCAGCCGCAACGGGGCGCAACGGGGCGCAACGGGCGCAACGGGTCGGCAGCATCGCGTATGCTCCTCGGCCTGCCGGGCCGATCCTGGGCGCCCGGCCGGCACACGAGGCGGCGAACGATGTCCACGAAGGTCTTTGTCGACGGGCAGGAAGGCACCACGGGGCTGCAGATCCACGAGATGCTGGCCCGCCGTGGCGACATCGAGGTGCTGCGCATCGACCCCGAGCGCCGAAAGGACGAGACCGAGCGCGCCCGGCTGCTCAATGCTGCCGACGTGGCCTTTCTGTGCCTGCCCGACGAGGCCGCCCGGGCATCGGCCGCCCTCGTCACGAACCCGCACACCTGCGTCATCGACGCGAGCACCGCGCACCGCACCGCCCCGGGCTGGGTCTACGGGCTTCCCGAGCTGGCACCGGGGCAGCGCGCGGCGCTGCGCAGTGCCACGCGCATCGCCAACCCGGGTTGCCACGCGAGCGCCTTCATCCTGCTGCTGCGTCCGCTCGTGGATGCAGGCCTGGTCTCGCCTGAGATGGCGGTCTCGGCGAGCTCCCTGACCGGCTACTCCGGCGGGGGCAAGAAGACGATCGCGCAGTACGAGGCCGCCGCACAGCCCGGGGGCGATGCCCGGCTCGCCTCGCCGCGCCCCTATGCGCTGGGCCTGGCCCACAAGCACTTGCCCGAGATGATGGCGCACACCGGGCTGCAGGCCCGGCCGCTCTTCGTGCCGGTGGTGGCCAGCTTCTACAAGGGGCTGGCCGTCAGCGTGCCGCTGCACCTGTCGCAGCTCGCGCCCGGTACCACGGCCCAGACGCTGCAGCGTGCGCTGGAGGACCGCTATGCCGGGGAGCGCTTCGTGCGGGTGATGCCCCTCTCGGATCCCGCCACCCTGGCCGAAGGCTTCTTCGATGTGCAGGCCTGCAACGACACGAACCGTGCCGACCTCTTCGTGTTTGCCGGCGAGGGCCAGGCGCTGCTGGCCGCGCGGCTGGACAACCTGGGCAAGGGGGCCAGCGGTGCAGCCATCCAGAGCATGAACGTGCGACTGGGCTGCGACGAAGGCGAAGGCCTGCGGGCCTGAGCGACTCTTCAGGCGCAGGGCTGAACGCCTGGATACCGGGTTGCCCGGACGCCCGTATGCCCAGACACCGGTTCGCCCGGTCGCGCAGACGCAGAACTTTCGTCAGTGAGTGCTCGCCTCGTCCTGCGGACTCAGGCGGTAGTGATAGCGGTAGGCCTCGACGAAGCCCAGCCGCCGGTACACCTTGAGCGCAGCCGCGTTGTCGGCGTCGACCTGCAGGTAGCCCAGCCGCGCACCTTGCGCGTGCGCCTGGCGCAGCACGCGTGCACACAGCGCCGTGGACCATCCGCGCCCGCGCGCCGCGGGTGCGGTGTAGACGTCGTACAGCCCGACGAGTTCGCCGTCACGCGCCACCTGCGCGCAGGCGAGCACGGCCCCGGACGAAGGGTCACCTGGAGGGCCAGGCGGGCCGGCCTGGCGCCAGAGCCGGCCCTGGTACGGGACGGGCGAGGCCTGCAGGCGATGGATGTGCGAGTCGATCTCCAGCGCGGTGGAGCCCCGCAGCGCCCCGACCGCCCTGGCATAGCCCTGCGCGTCGGCGGCCTCTTCCACTAGGCCGTCGGGCAGCGCCAGGACCGGCACGTCGGCCAGCGCCGGGTGCACGAGCACCCGCGTGGCGTCATGCACGCGCCAGCCCCGCGCGGCCAGCACGCCGTCGAGTTCCGCCGGCGCGCTGAAGGGGGTGATGCGCACGAATAGCGGGAGGCCAGCCTCGCGGTACAGGCGCACGCACGCAGCCAGTTTGTCATCGAGTGAGCGCTCACCCACGCGCAAGGCGTTGACACATCGGGCCCGCTTGGCCTTGCCGGGCAACAGGCGCAGCAGCCAGCCGTCGAGTTCGAGCTGCTCGGGGGGCTGGCTCGCGCGCAAGCCGGCCCGCTCGGCTTCCTCGACGAGCCAGGCATCCACACCGGACGGCAGGGGGTCGACGATGCAGGCGGTCATGGGCGGGGCGCTGCGCCAGGCGCCTCAGGCGGGGCTGGCCTGCACGCGCTGCACCATCTCGCGGGCGAAGGCGAGGTAGGCCTGCGCGCCCTTGGAGGACGGGTCGAACACGAGCCCCGGCCGGCCATAGCTGGGGGCCTCGGCCAGGCGCACGTTGCGCGGGATGAGCGTGTCGAAGACCTTGTCGCCGAAGTGCGCCTTGAGCTGTTCGCTGACCTGCTGCTGCAGCGTGATGCGCGGGTCGAACATCACGCGCAGCAGCCCGATCAGCTTGAGCTCGCGGTTGAGGTTCGCGTGGACCTGCCGCACCGTGTTGACCAGGTCGGTCAGGCCCTCCAGGGCGAAGTACTCGCACTGCATCGGCACGATCACGCCGTGCGCGCTGCACAGCCCATTGAGGGTGAGCAGGCTCAGCGAGGGCGGGCAGTCGATGAGGACGAAGTCGTGGTCGCCCGCCACGGCCGCCAGCGCCGTTCGCAGGCGCTCGTTGCGCCGCTCCAGGCCGACGAGCTCGAGTTCGGCGCCGGCGAGATCCCGGTTTGCGCCCAGCACATCGTAGCCCGCGGCCTCGCTGCGCTGGCGGGCCTGGGCAATCCCGGCCGCCTCGAGCAGCACGTCGTAGACGCTGAGCTCGAGCTGGCGCTTGTCGATGCCCGAGCCCATCGTCGCATTGCCCTGCGGGTCCAGGTCCACCAGCAGCACGCGCTGGCCCACCTGCGCCAGGCCTGCAGCCAGGTTGACGGCGGTGGTGGTCTTGCCTACCCCACCCTTCTGATTGGCCACACAGTAGATGCGCATCACCGCTCCAGGGGGTCAGGGGGCGGCCAACTTGAGGCCAAAACCGATGAGGCAGGCACCCGCGGCGCGCTCCAGCCAGCGCGCCAGGCGTCGATGGGCGCGCACCTGCGCGCTCACGCGGTCGGCCAGGGCACACAGGGTCAGGCAGTAGGCCGCCGAGATCAGCGCGATCGTGGCGGCCATGGCGCCGAATGTGACGAGCCCGAGGTGGCGATCCGGATCGATGAACAGTGGAAAGAAGGCCATGTAGAAGGCGATGGCCTTCGGATTGAGCAGCGTGATCAGCAGCGCCTGGCGCAGGTAGTGGCCCGGCGTGATCCGCACGACCGCGGGCGCACCCTCGCGCCGCACGATCAGCTGCAGCCCGATCCAGGCGAGGTAGGCGGCACCGGCATACTGGATCACACCGAACCAGCCGGGGTGTGCGGCGAGCACCGCCGCCACGCCGGCCACGGCCAGCCACAGCAGGAGCTGGTCACCCACCAGGATGCCGGCGGTAGCCGCGGCACCGGCACGCAGTCCCCCCTGCGCAGTAGAGGTCAGCAGCGCGAACGTGCCGGGCCCCGGCAGGGCCAGGAACAGCAGCACCGAGGCGCAGAAGGTGGCGAAGTCGGAGATGCCCAGAAGCATCGGGATGGCGCGGCGGGTGGACTTCCAAAGCGTGCAGGAACCCAGGCCAGGACGACCGCGCCGCTTCCGGCTCGGCCCCCTGACTGGCTAGCGGGGCGAAGAGCCGTGCGGGTGCGCCTGCCAGCGCGCAAGCGCAGCCGCGAAGCCCTGCTCCATCAGCCGGGAGCGTATCGCAGTTTCATCTTCCGGCGTGAGCCTCGGGGCTCGCGAAAGCACCCACAGGTACTGCCGAGTGGGCTCGCTGACGACCGCGTAGCGCCCGTCGGCAGCAAGCTGGATCACCCAGTAGTTGCCCCAGCCCACGGGGAGCCAGCGGATCCAGCCGGGCAGGAAGCTCACCTCCAGCTGGGCCGGCGCGAGGGTGGTGCCCTTGAGCTCACCCGTGGGCCGGGCCCGACCGATCGCCTCGTCCATTCGCCCGTCTGCCATGCGGCAGCGGTTGCGCACTTCCACGCTGCCGTCAGCGAGCTGGCGGTAGGTGGCGGTCGTGTCGCTCACGCACTGCGCCTGGAAACGGTTGGGAAACAGCGCCACCTGGTACCAGGTGCCCATGTAGGGCGGCACCTCCAGGCTCGCCAGGGCCTGGGGAGCAGGCAGCCCGGCAGCCGGCGCAGCCGACGAGGCCAACACGGCCGGTGCGGCGAAGGCCGCCGCCAGCGCAGCGATCCAGCCGGCGGTCACCGCGCTGCGCCCACGCCGGCCGGTGCGGGCCTGCACCAAACGCCCAGGCTCATCTCGCTTCGTCATCATCCTCGCCTCCTCATCCACACGAGGCAGCGCTGCGCCTGCAGGCCCGGCACCACCAGTTGTTCCACGTGAAACACTTCCGCGAACGCCGGCAACGCGGCGATCTCGTCTTGGGGCACCTGGCCCTTCATCGCCACCCAGACACCGCCCGGCGCCAGCAGATGCGCGCTCGCCCCGACAAAGTCGGCCAGGCTGGCAAAGGCCCGCGAGGTGATCACGTCGAAGCCCGCGGAGCCGGGGCCACCGGGCAGACTCTCGACACGGGCGTGCACCGCCCGCAGGTTGGCCAGCCCCAACTCGGCCGCCGCCTGCCGGACGAAGCCCGACTTCTTGCCCACCGCGTCCACGCAGGTGATCTCCCAACCCGGCGCGACGACGGCCAGGACCACACCGGGCAAGCCGGCGCCGCTGCCCACGTCGAGCAGCCGGAGCGGCGAGCCCCCCGTGGCTGCGCGCGAGACCCCGGCGGCTTGGCTGCACCGATCACCGGGGAACGAGCCGGCTGTCCGCTGCAGTGCGGGCCACACGGCGAGGCTGTCGAGCAGGTGCTGCGTGAGCATCTGGGCGGGCTCGCGCACGGCTGTCAGGTTGTAGACGCGGCCCCAGCGGCCAAGAAGGGCGAGGTAATCGAGCAGTTGCTTGCGCTGCGGTGGCGAGAGATCGAGCCCGAGCACACCGGCGCCGGCCTGGAGGCTCCCAGCCAGCTCGGCCGGGGCAGGCGTGGCAGGCCCCGGCCCGAGCCGGGATGGGGGCCCAGGCGCGGGCATCGGAAGATCGCCCGCGGCGTCACGCGCATGCGTGGGCGAGTGGCCGCCCGCCCCGTCTCGAGCGGAAGCATGGCCCGCCACCCGATTCGGCGCGACGCGGCTGGAAGGGAGGGCCGGCGCTCGCCTCACGCGGCGTCGCCGATCAGGGTGCGCAACCGCCCCTTCTTCAGGTGCACGAGCAGCAGCGAGATCGCCGCCGGCGTCACCCCCGGCACGCGTGAGGCCTGGCCGAGCGTGCGCGGCCGGTGCTGGGTGAGTTTCTGCCGCACCTCGAAGGACAAGGCGCGTACGGCGGCGTAGTCGAGGTCTTCGGGCAGCGCAAGGTTCTCGTAGTGCGCCGCGCGCGCCACCTCCTCGTGCTGCTTGTCGATGTAGCCCGCGTACCGCGTGGCGATCTCGACTTGCTCCACGACGGCTTCGGCCAGCGGAGCGCCCAGCTCGGCGGCCAGTGTTTCACGTGAAACACCGGCTTCGGGCCGGGCGATGGCGGCGATCTCGGCCACGGCATCAAAGCCCACGCCGGGCCGGCGCAAGAGCTCGAGCAGGCTGTGCTCGTGTTCCAGCGGCTTGCCCAGCAGCCGAGTGGCGTCTTGCGCGCCCAGTACGCCCGGGTGCACCCAGGCCGTGCGCAGGCGCTCGGTTTCACGTGAAACAGCGTCACGCTTGCGGTTGAAGGCGCTCCAGCGTCCGTCGTCCACCAGGCCCAGGCGGCGCCCGGCCTCGGTCAGGCGCATGTCGGCATTGTCCTCGCGCAGCTGCAGCCGGTACTCGGCCCGGCTCGTGAACATGCGATACGGCTCGGACACGCCGCGCGTGATGAGGTCATCCACCAGCACGCCCAGGTAGGCCTCGTCGCGCCGCGGTAGCCAGGGCTCGCGGCCACCCACCTGCAGCGCTGCGTTCACGCCCGCATACAGACCCTGCGCCGCCGCTTCCTCGTAGCCGGTGGTGCCGTTGATCTGGCCCGCAAAGAAGAGCCCGCCGACGGCACGCGTCTCGAAGCTCGGGTGGAGCTCACGCGGGTCGAAGTAGTCGTACTCGATGGCGTAGCCCGGGCGCAGGATGTGCGCCTGCTCCAGCCCGGCGATGGAGTGCACGGCGGCAAGCTGGATGTCGAAGGGCAGGGACGTGGAGATGCCGTTGGGGTAGTACTCGTGCGTCGTCAGGCCCTCGGGCTCCAGGAAGATCTGGTGGCTCGCCTTGTCCGCGAAGCGGTTGATCTTGTCTTCGATGCTCGGGCAGTAGCGCGGCCCCACGCCCTCGATGACCCCCGTGAACATCGGGCTGCGGTCGAAGCCGCCGCGAATGATCTCGTGCGTGCGCGCGTTGGTGTGCGTGATCCAGCAGGGCAGCTGCTGTGGGTGCTGGCCGGGGTGGCCCAGAAAGCTGAAGACGGGCACCGGGCGGCCGGGCGCCTGGCCTCCTGCGCCGGGCATGCCGTCGCCGGGCTGCATCTGCAGGCGCGCAAAGTCGATCGAGCGGCCGTCGATGCGCGGGGGCGTGCCGGTCTTCAGCCGGGCCTGCGGCAGCTTCAGCTCCTTCAGCCGCGCCGACAGGCTCACCGCCGGCGGGTCGC
>JBJTVI010000383.1:0-3897 GCA_046081145.1 Rubrivivax sp. | reverse complement strand
ACCGAGCGCCTGCGCCGCGATCCAGGCGCAGCGATTGCGGCAGGAGTCCAGGGCGGCGACCGTCATGCCCAGGGTCCGCACGCGGTGGCCGAATCCATTCCCGAGTACCGGCACCTGATCAGCCCCTTGCTGGACGGCCCGGCGGCTGCGCAGCGGGCGCCGATTCCAGACGATCCGGCCCAACGCCAGCAACATGTCAAGGCTGCCGCCTACTTTCTGGATGCCACGTTGGCGGGGGTGTGCCGGCTGGAGCCTGGGGCGTTTTCAAGTCACACCCGGGCCCTGGTCTTTCTGATCGAGTTCTGCCGTGAGCCTGCCGAGGGCGAACCGGGGGACGCCTGGATCCGCGGCTGCAATGCCGAGCGCACCGACCTGCGTTGCGCCGAGGTGGCCGCCGTGCTGGCGGGCTATCTGCGCGGCCTGGGCTGGAACGCCCGTGGTCATGTGCAAGGCGACACGGGGCTGGACCTGGCGGCGCTCGCCCAGCGCGCCGGAGTGGCCCAGTGGGTGGGCGGAGCGCTGCGAGTGCCGTTCTCGCAGCGGGGCTTTCGCATCGGTGTGGTGACCACCGACCTGGAACTCGCCTGCGACACGCCCATCGCCCCCGATGAGAGTCTGGATTGGCCCGATGAGGCCGCCCGCCAGGGTGTGGGCGGTACGCGCCCCGCTTTCGAGGATGAGGCCCTGTCGCTGCGCCCGCTGCACCTGGGCCGCTGGCCCATGGAGCGCATCCGCCGGGTGGCCCAGCCCACCACGATGATCGATCGCACGCGCATCCAGCGCGTGCCCAAGCGCGCCGATCTCTTCACCCGGGCCCTCGCGGGTGACCTGGGCCCGCGGGCACAGAAGGAACGCACCCGCTTTGCCGTCAAGCACCCGCTGGCCTTCGCCATGACGCCGCTGATCCGGGGCCTGGTGCCGCTGCAAGGCACGCGAGAGAAGCTGCAGCCCACCGGCTGGGGAGGGGATCTGTCGGATGCGCAGCGCAACGCGCAGTCGATCAAGGCTTTGGGCCACTTCCTCGGGGCGGACTTCGTGGGCATCTGCGAGGCCGAGCCCTGGATGTGGTACTCCCATGACGAGTTGGAAGGCCGACCTATCGAGCCCTACCACCGCTACGCAGTGGTGATGCTGATCGACCAGGGCTTCGAGACCATGGAAGGCGCCTCGGGCGACGACTGGATATCGGGGGCGCAGTCCATGCGGGCCTACCTGCGCGGCGCGTTGATAGCCGGGCTGATGGCTGCACACGTGCGGCGCATGGGCTTCGGCGCACGCGCCCACTCCAACGCTCACTCCGAGCTGCTGCACCTGCCAGCAGTGCTGATGGCGGGACTGGGTGAGCTGTCACGCATCGGCGAGCTGGTGCTCAACCCCTTCATCGGCCCGCGGTCGAAGTCCGTGGTCTTCACCACCGACCTGCCGCTGTCCTTGGATCAGCCCATCGACTTCGGGCTGCAGGACACCTGCGCGCAGTGCCTGAAATGCGCGCGTGAGTGCCCCTGCAACGCCATTCCCTACGGCCCCAAGACCGTCTTCAACGGCTACGAGATCTGGAAGCCGGACGTGGAGAAGTGCGGCAAGTACCGCCTGACCAACATGAAGGGCTCGGCCTGCGGCCGCTGCATGAAGACCTGCCCCTTCAACAGCGAAGATCTGGTCGAGTACGCCGGGCTGTTGTGGCAGGCCATCGAGCTGCCGGAGAGCCGGCGCCATCTCATCGAGCACGACGACCGCATCGGCGGTGGCGAGCGAAACCCCGTCAAGCGCTGGTGGTGGGACCTGGAGATCGTTGACGGCGTGGCGCGCGCGCCCGCGGCCGGCGTCAATGAGCGGGACCTGTCGCCTGGGCGGGACGAGCGCCTCGCGTCGGCGCAGAAGATCGCGGTGTTCCCGCCGCATCTGCAGCCGCGGGGCGGAACCACTCTGACGACCGTGGTATCACTGGACCGGATGTCGGGCTTGAGGGCAGCTCAGGAGGCCCAGCAATCCTCTGTTCCAGCCCCGCAGGGACCGTCACTGGCGCCTGAGCGCGGGTAACCGCCAGACTGGGACCGGCGATCCGACCGGAGCCCCTCAGGCCGTGCCGCCCACCGGCAGCCGCTCGATGCGCAGCGTCGGCTGGCCCACGCCCACCGGCACGCTCTGGCCGTCCTGGCCGCACACGCCCACGCCCACGCCAGCGTCCATTGCCATGTCGTCGCCGATCATGCTTACGCGCTTGAGCGCCGGCGGGCCGTTGCCGATGAACGTGACCCCCTTGCCGGGGTAGGCGATGCGGCCGTTCTCCACCCAGAAGGCCTCGCTAGCCGAGAAGGTGAACTCGCCGTTGGTGATGCCCACCTGACCCAATACCGTTAACATAGATTAGATCGGCTATGATCCACACCCGTACTCCCGAGGAGGCGGCTCATGGCTCGAACCAAGGCGGCGCTGGGATCGGGCGCCCGGTTGGCGGACTACCTGAGCGCCAGCCTCATGGCGCGGGTCGTGCCGCCGGCCATCGTGCACGAGGTGCTCGATGCGCATGGCCGCAACAGCAGGCGCATCCGCGCGTTTCCAGCAGTCGCCGGGGTGTACTACGTGATGGCGCTCAGCCTGTACCCCGAGGCGTCCTACGAGTCGGTGTTCTCTGCCGTTTCGCAGGGCCTGGCCTGGCAGGCCGGCGCCCCGCAGCCTGCCGGCGTCAGCAAGGTGGCCATCAGCCTGCTGCGTTCGCGTATCGGTGCGCAACCGCTGGCCGATCTGGTGCAGCGCTGTTGCCTGCCGCTGGCCGAGGAGGCGATCCACCCTGGCGCGTTCTATCGCGGTCTGCGCCTGGTGGGCATCGATGGCAGCACCTTCGCGTTGTCCGACGAGCCCGAGATCGAGCAGGCCTTCGGCCGGCCGGGCGGCCGCCAGGGCCCCGCTGGCTACCCGCAGGCGCGCTGCGTGGTGCTGGCCGAGTGCGCCACGCACGCCATCCTGGGCGCCAACATCGGCGAGTACCGCAGCGGCGAGTGGGCGCTGTGCCAGCCGCTGCTTGCCAGCCTGAAGCCCGGCATGCTGTGCATGGCCGGCAGGGGCTTCAATGGCTCCGAGCACTGGGAGCAGGCCAGCGCCACCGGAGCGCAACTCCTGTGGCGCTGCGGCGTCAACCGCAAGCTGCCGGTGGAGCAGGAACTCGACGACGGGAGCTACCTGAGCACGATCGGCCCCACGGGAGTGAGCGTGGCCCAGGCGCGCTCGCGAGCAATCAGGGTGCGCGTGATCGACTACACGCTGCCCAGGCTGTCGGATGCGCAGCCGCACTACCGGTTGATCACCTCGCTGCTGGACCCGCAGGCGGCACCGGCGATGGAGTTGGCCGAGCTGTACCACCGGCGCTGGGAGATGGAGGCAATCTACGACGAGCTCAAGACGCACTTGCGGCAAAGCCGGCGGGTGCTGCGCAGCAGGACGCCGGAGCTGGTGCGGCAGGAGTTCCATGGCTGGGTGCTGATGCACTACACGGTGCGTTGGCTGCTGCACCAGGGCGCGGCCAGGCACCGCATACCCCACGAGGACCTGTCCTTCGCCGGGCATGTGCAGATGCTGAGACGGGAGCAGCCCCTGTCAGGGGCCTTTCCCCCCAGAGCGACCGAGAAAACGAGCACGGTGGTTCATCGGTTTGCTTGATGCCTGCGCGAGCATGCGGGCCAGCCGGACGATTCACCGTAGTTCGCCTCGCATGGCCAAGCGACGAAACTCGCCCTACAAGGCCTTCGCCTGGGGCGCGCCCAGGCGCGTGCCGATCGACTGCAGGCCGCAACCAGCGCCACCGATGCCGGTCGCGCCGCCGGGCCGCAACCGACTGCGGCGCGCCTGGTCCAAGAGCAACCCAAATGGCAGCTTCATCATCTAAGTTAACGGTATTGG
>JBJTVI010000382.1:0-15571 GCA_046081145.1 Rubrivivax sp. | reverse complement strand
GCCGCCGCCGCGGGCGCGCTGGGCTGCGCCGCCGCGGTGGCGGCCCTGGCGCGGCGCCGGCCCGCGCAGCGCGAGGCCCTGATCGGCCTGCTCTACGTGCTGGGCGCCTGCGCAGCGCTGCTGGGCGCGCGGCAAGACCCGCACGGGCGCGAGCGGCTGGCCGAACTGCTGGCCGCCGACGTGTTGTGGGCCGGCATGCCGCAGGTGGCGCTGCTGTCAGTGTGCGCGGCGGCGGTCGCGCTCGCGCGCCGCGTGCTGGGGCGCGATGCGTTCTTCTACCCGGTCTTTGCGCTGGCCGCCAGCGTGGCCGTGCCGGTGCTGGGCCTGTTCGTGGTCTTCGCCGCACTGATCGCACCGGCGCTGTGGCAGCGCGCCGGCTGGCGGGCTGCGCCCGCCGCGATGGCCGGTGTGGCTGCCGGCGCCCTCGGCCTGGGGCTGTCGTGGCTACTCGATGCGCCCAGCGGGGCGTGCGTGGCGATGGCGCTGGCTGGCTGGGGCGCACTCAGCGTATTCGGAAACGCCGGTAAGGCCTGACTCGACGCAGGGCAAGGCAGCCGCGGCCCAGGCGTGCCTTCACAGCCCGCAATCCTCACCATATACCTTGAAATTCCCGCAATCCGCGCGGGTTTTTCAAGTACATTGAAGTCCATGATCGATCGCAATGCCCTCCTGGTCGAGGTCAAGCGCGCGCTCGGCCGTGCCCCCGCCGTCATCCTGCTCGGGCCGCGCCAGGTGGGCAAGACCACACTTGCGCGACAGCTGGTGGCGCCCGGGTCCCCTCAATACCTGGACCTTGAAGACCCCGTCATCGAGGCTCGGCTGAGTGACCCGATGACGCTGCTGTCGGGCCTGCGCGGCCTGGTCGTCATCGACGAGGTGCAGCGAGCGCCCCGGCTCTTCCAGACGCTGCGGGTGCTGCTGGACCGTGAAGACGCCCCGGCGAAGTTCCTGTTGCTGGGAAGCGCCTCGCCCGCGTTGCTGAAGCAGAGCAGCGAGTCGCTGGCCGGCCGCGTCGAGATCGTCGAGATGAGCGGCTTCACGCTCGATGAAGTGGGGTTCGATGCACAGGAGCCACTGTGGCTGCGCGGCGGCTTTCCGCGCGCACATCTGGCTGGCGACGCGCCTGCCAGCCTGGTCTGGCGGCGCGACTTCGTCCGCACCGTGATCGAGCGCGATCTGCCTCAACTTGGCGCGGCGGTGTCCTCCCCCGCGCTGATGCGCTTGTGGGCCATGCTCGCGCACCTGCACGGCCAGGTCTGGAACGCCGCCGAGCCGGCGCGCGCGCTCGGCGTCAACGAGAGCACCGTGCGCCGGTACCTCGACCTGCTGACGCAGCTCTACCTCGTTCGCCAATTGCAGCCCTGGCATGCCAATGTCGCCAAACGGCAGGTCAAGGCGCCCAAGGTCTACATCCGCGACAGCGGTCTGCTGCACCAGACGCTGGGCATCGCCGATCCGGTCTCGCTGCTCCTGCACCCGCGCTGCGGCGCCTCGTGGGAGGGTTTCGTGATCGAGCAGGTCCTGCGCATCGCCCGTCCCGAGCAGGCCTGGTTCTGGGCCACGCATGCCGGTGCGGAGCTCGACCTGCTCATCGAGAAGGGCGGTCGGCGGGTGGGCATCGAGATCAAGCGCAGCGACGCGCCGCGCCTGACGCCCTCGATGAAGACCGCGATGTCGGACCTGGCGCTCGATGCCCTGTACGTCGTGTACCCAGGCTCGCAGCGCTATCCGCTGGCCGCGGGCGTGGAAGCGGTTCCGCTGTCGGCGCTGAACACCACCCCGGTCGACCGGGGAGCAGCCGCGGTGTAGCGGGGGTCCAAGCTGATCTGAGCGGCGCTGGCCGCGACCTCAGGCCGCAAAGCGCGCCAGCGCCTCCTCGTCCCACTCCACGCCGCTGCCCGGGCTCGCTGCGGGCTGCACGAAGCCGTCGCGCACCACCACCGGCTCGCGCAGGATAGGCGCGGCCCAGTCCATGTACTCGAGCCAGTGGCAGGTGGGCGTGGCTGCCAGCAGGTGCGCGCTGATCTCGGGGAAGAGGTGGCTCGACATCTCCATGCCGTGGGCCTGGGCGAGGGCTGCCGCGCGCATCCAGCCCGTCACGCCGCCGATGCGCTGCACGTCGGGCATCACGAACTCCATCGCCTGCGCCTCCAGCGCCTTGCGCAGGTCGGTCGGCCCGAGCAGGTTCTCGCCGATCTGGATTGGCGTGCGCACCGCCTGCGCCACTTTCGCACAGCCCGCGTAGTCGTCGTGGCGCACGGGCTCCTCGATCCAGTACAGGCCCTCGTCGTCGAGCGCGCGGCCGCGGCGGATGGCCTCGTTCCAGGTCAGGCTCTGGTTGAAGTCGCACATCACCGTGACCCTTGCCCCCACGCGGCCCGTGACGGCGCGCACGGCGGCCAGGTCCTGGGCGAAGTCCGGCCGCCCCACGCGCACCTTCACGGCCGAGAAGCCGCCTTCGAGCACCAGTTGCTCGGCCTCGTCGGCCAGCCGCGCGGGCTCGCCGATCCACAGCCCGCAGCTGTTGTAGGCCCGAACCGGCCGCACGCTGGCGCCCAGCAGAGTGGCAAGCGGCAGCCCGGCCGCGCGGGCCAGGGCATCCCAGGCGCACATATCCAGCCCCGCCAGCGCCAGGCCGAGGATGCCCGGGGTGTCGAGCAGGGTGAAGCGCCGGCGCAGCCGGGCGTCGAGATCCGCGGGCGCCAGCGGCTCGCCCTTCGCCAGCTCGCCCAGCGCCTCGAGCATGGACACCAGCGCCTTGAGCACGGCAGGCGTGAAGGCAAAGAGGTAGGCATGCCCCGTCACGCCCTCTTCGGTGTGCAGGTCAAGCGCCACCATGGGCGCGGTAGGCATGGCGCCCGAGGCCGAGGCCGGCGGGCGGCGAAAGGGCACCATCAGCGGGCGCACGCGCAGTGCGCCCAGGGTGGGCGGGGAGTGCGGGGAGTGCGGCATGGCGGGGCTCCGGGTCGGTGGCAGCCCGGGCGTGGCCCGCATGGCCACACCCGGCCGCCTGAGATGGGGGTCGCGGCGGACAGGCTACAGGAGATTCACGCCGCCCACGAACGGCCCGGCCGGGCAGAATCCCGGGCAGCGGAGGCGCCCATGACCATCCAGATCCCTGCCGGCTTCACCCGCGAGGAACACCCGGCCGACGAGACCCTCTTCCAGGAAGGCGACCGGGGGGACTCGGCCTACCTCATCGAATCAGGCTGCGTGGAGATCGTGCGTGAGGTGGAGGGCCAGCCGCGCCGGCTGGACATGCTCGCGGCCAACGATCTCTTCGGCGAACTGGCCCTCATCGACGGGCTCCCGCGCACGGCCACCGCGCGCACCGTGGTGCCCACCGTGCTGCTGCGCATCGACCGCGGCTACTTCGAGGATCTGCTGGAGCGAGCCGAGCCGATGGTGCACTACCTGCTGCGGCTGCTGCTGCTGCGCTTTCGCAACGAGCGCACGGCTGGGGCGCGGGCAGCGCTTGCGCCGGCCGCAGGCGCGCCGGTGCCCTCGCCCGGCACCGACCCCGCCGCCGATCTGCACGCCAGCGCCCTGCGCACCCTCACGCTCTCGAGCGACCTCACGGCCGCCACGCAAAGCGACCAGCTCGAACTTCGCTACCAGCCCATCCTGCACCTGGCCTCGGGCGCGCTGGCCGGATGCGAGGCGCTCGTGCGCTGGCAGCACCCGCGCCTGGGGCTCATCGGCCCGGACGAGTTCATCCCGCTGGCCGAACGCAGCCGGCTCATCCACCGCATCGGCAACTGGGTGCTGCAGCGCGCGCTGGACGACTGGCCGCAGCTGCGCGCGCGCTGTGGCCACGTGCCCGGCGAGCGGCCCTTCATCAGCGTGAACCTTTCGGCGCCCGAACTGGCGGCCCCGGGCATTGCCGACACGATCCTGCAGGGGCTCGCCGCACGGGGCATCGACCCGCAGGAGCTGCGCATCGAGCTCACCGAGACCACCGTGATCGCCAACCTCGAGGAGGTGGCGGCCGTGACGCACCGGCTGCGCAGCGCCGGCGTGGGCATCGCGCTGGACGACTTCGGCACCGGCTACGCCGGGCTGAGCTACCTGCAGGGCCTGCCCTTCACCTGCCTGAAGATCGACCGCATCTTCGTCGGGCACATGCAGGTCTCCGAGCGCAGCCACCAGATCGTGCGCGCCTCGCTCGAACTCGCGCGCCCGCTCGGGCTCGTGACCGTGGCCGAGGGCATCGAGGAGGAGGCCGTGGGCTCCCGCCTGGCCACCATGGGCTGCACCTACGGGCAGGGCTTCCACTACGCGCGGCCGCTGACGAAGGCGGATTTTCTTTCCTGGCCGGGCGGAGCCTGAGCGGGCTGGGCTGGCCCTCGAGCTCAGCCCGGCGCAGCCGGGCCGGTAGCCAGGAACCCCTGCGCGCGCAGCAGCGCTTCAAGAGCCTCGGAGTCGCGCGCGAACACGTCCGGGTCGTACTTGATGCGGCTCGTGTAGAACTGAGCCAGGTGCGTGATGCCGTGCTCGGCCATGCGCTGGATGGTTTCGGGGCCCATCGCACGGTAGCGCTCCCAGCCGCGGCGCTCGCGCTCGCCGAAGTGGGCGTCGATGTCGGCGCCCGTCGGCCGGTGGTAGCGCTCGTCGTGGATCCAGGCTGCGGGGGGCAGCCGGTCGCGCTGCGAGGGCGCCTCGTCCGGCCAGCCCACCACCATGCTCGTCACGGGCAGGCAGTTCTCGGGGCACTCGAGGAACGCGGCGAGCTCCCCCATGGCGTGCAGCGTCGTGCCCATGTAGCAGATGCCCAGGCCCTGCGCCTCGAGAGCCAGCGCGGTGGTCTGCGCCAGGATGATCGCGTCGAAGGCGCTCACATGCCAGCTGATGAGGTCGGCAAAGCCCAGCCGTGCCCCCCGCGCGGCCAGCCACTGCCGCGTGCGGAAGGTGTCGGCGCAGAAGGTGAGCACGAGCGGTGCCTGGCGCACCATTGGCTGGCGAAAGTGCAGCTCGTAGAGCCGCTCCTTGCGTGCAGGGTCGCGCGTCTTGATGACGGAGACCAGGTTGAGGTTGCCACTGGAAGACGAGCCCTGCAGCGCCTGCGCCAGCGTGGCGTCCACGAGCGCGTCGTCCACGGCGTCGCTGCGGTAAGCGCGGATGGAGCGGTGGGACGGCAGGAGGGTGGAAAGGGATGGAGTCGGGTGCATCATGGGTGAAGGCATGCGGGTCGCTGCGGCGGCTGCGGTGGCTACGGTGGCTGCGGCGCAATGGCGGCCGTGCTACGAAGCTTGATCGCCGGGAGGGTGAGGAAGTTCAAGGCAATTGATGCGGTCACGGCTCGAACCGCGCCGTACTGAATTCGGCTTCCCGATCCCCCGACCCAGCCGCGGGCGAACAAACGGAGCCCGAAGCCGTTCCTTCATGCACCGCCCGGGCCTGCCGCAGGAGCCTGGCTGCGCCGCAGCCGCTCGATGTCGGCAAACAGCCGCTGGCTGATCAGCCGCAGAAAGTAGAAGCCGAAGGTCGGGTTCTGGAAGTAGAGCTGGCGTACCTGGTCGTAGCTGATGGTGAGTACCTCTCCGGCCTGCTGGCACTCCAGCGAGAGCGTGCGGCGCTGGTCGGGCGCCACGAAGGCGACATCGCCCACCACCTGCCCGGGTGGCACCTGCGCATCGATCTCCACCAGCCGGAAACCGCCTTCCACGACGTAGTACATGCTGTCGGCCACGTCACCGGCTCGAAAAAGCGTCTCGCCGGCCGCACAGCGCCGGGAAGCCATGAAGGGCTTGAGCCAGTCCATCGAGAGCTCGCCCTGCGCCGAGGCAGAGACCTTCTTGACGAGTTGCAGCATCTGGTAGAGCCGAACCGAATTCAGCGGCAGCACGACCAGATGCAGCATCAGCACCGGCCAGGTGCTGCTCAGGTAGCCGTAGGTGATGAAGATGCAACTCCCCGCGATGCCGGCCACGCGCAGCGGGATCATCGTCTTCATCGAGTAAGTGGCGATGATCACCAGCGCGCCGAGGTGGCCGAGAAGGTCGATCCAGGTCATGGCGTCATCCCAAGGAGGTGGTGTCTGCAGTCGCAGCGAGCGCAAACAGTCGCCACTCGCCGGGTACTCCCTTCAGCGAGTGCGAGCCGCGATCGTCGAAGCGCAGGCCGGAACCCGCGACCAGGTCGCGGACCGTACCCGTGACCAATATCTCGTCTGCCTGAGCCGCGGCGGCGACTCTCGCACCGGTGTGCACCGCGATGCCGCCCAGCTTGTCTCCGATGACCTGGCACTCGCCAGTGTGCACCCCGATGCGCGTACGCAGCCCCAGGCGGCGAGCGCCGTCGCGCATCGCGCGGGCGCAGCGGATGGCGCGTGCCGGCGCGTCGAAGGCAGCGAACAGTCCGTCGCCAGCGGTGTCGATCTCGCGGCCGCGAAAGCGTGCGAGTTCCGCTCGCGCCTCCCGCGGGTGGGCGCTGAGCCGATCGCCCCAGCGGCGATCTCCCAGATTCACGGCGACTTCGGTGGCGCCGACGATGTCAACGAAGAGCACGGTCGCGAGCACCCGGTCGGCTGTCGACGTGTCAACCGAGCCGGTCAGGAACTCCTCGATGCCATCGACGAGCTCTTCGACGTTATCTCCAGTGAAGGGGAGGTGGTCGCTGCCCGACACTTCAAACAGGCGCGCCTGCGGAATGTGGCGGGCGAGGAAGCGTCCACCCTCCACGCTGATGGTGGCATCCCCGGTTCGATGTATCACCAGCGCAGGTACCTGGATGGCACCGACCACCTCCGAGATGTCGATCATGCTGTTCATGCGCATCAGCGCGGTGGCTGCCGATGGGCTCGCGCCCAGTCGCTCGAAGCGGCCCCACCACGCCTGGAAGGCAGGGTCGCCGATGCGCGATGGCGCGAACAGACCCAAGCTCTTGCCCGAGCCCCAGTCGCTATGGATGTAGCCGATGAAAGCCTCCAGCGCCTAAGGAGTGGGCAACAAGGAACTGAAGCGTGCGAAGGCTCCATAGAGCACCAGCGCCTGGCACCGGTCGGGGTGCGAGGCCGCGAACAGGCAGGCCAGAGAGCCACCCTCCGAGATTCCGAGGAGAGCCGCGCGATCCATGCCGGCCGCGTCCATCACCGCGCGGACATCGTCCATTCGCTGATCCACGCCGGGCAAGTCGGCTACCCGGTCTGACATGCCCGTGCCGCGCTTGTCAAACATCACCACGCGGGCGAAGGAGCCCAGCCGCGAGAGCCAGCGCGCGCAGTCGGGCTGGTCCCAGAAATTGTCGATATGGGACACGAAGGGCGGGACCATCACGAGATTCGTGTCGCCCTCGCCAAAGACCTGCCAGGCGATGTGCACATCGCCGCTGCGCGCGTACCGGGTATCAGGTCGCATCTTCGTCCAGCTCCTGCTGATGGGTCGAGCCGTCACCAATGTAGCGCGGGCAAGCGGCTGACACCTCGAACGCACCGCCGCATGGCGGCGGACCCAAGCCCCCGCCTCAGCCGCGCAAGAAGGCCAGTGTCTGCCGGATCATCTCCCCGAATGCGCTCTCGTGATCCAGTGGCACGTGGTTCATGCTCTGGATGGGGACGAACCTGGCGCCGGGGATGGCCGCGGCCAGCCGACGGCCGAGTTCGAAGGGGATGCGCTGGTCTCCGCGCGAGTGCATCACGAGCGTGGGGGCTGTGACTTGAGGCAACAGCTCCGTGACATCGATGTCCGCCACGGTGTTCACGTAGCGCAGGGCGTTTTCCGGCGATGCGGCTCGCCGCTGCAACTCGTTGAACCAGTCCTGCTGCACGCGGCTGGAGTCGGGGATGAACTGCGAGGTGAACATCTGGCGGAAGGCCGGGTTGTCCTGCCCCCAGCCCAGACGCATCAGCGTGCCCATCGCCGCGAATGCGTCCTGCTGGTCCTGGGTCGGAGAGCGCCGGCGCAGCCCCTTGGCGAATCCGCCGTAGAACACCAGGTGACTCACGCGCTGCGGGTGGCGGGCCGCGTAGGCGACGGACACCGCACAGGATTGCGACACGCCCAGCAAGGCGGCCTGCTCGACGCCGGCGGCGTCGATCACCGATTCGAGGTCGCCCACCCAGGCGTCGAATGAAAGGTCCTCGACGTTCCAGTCCGACAGGCCGTTGGCGCGCGCGTCATAGCGGATGAGGCGATGCTGCGACGAGAGGGCATCGAGCAGCCGGCGAGACCATGAACCCTCCTCGAGCTCGAACTCCAGGTGCGTCATCCAACGCCCCACCAGCACCAAAGGGGGGCCGCTGCCCAACGATGCCCAGGCCAGTTGCGTACCGTCGCGCGCGCTGCAGTAGTGCACGCTTTGCTCGAGCCGGGCGGGCGAGCCGGCAGCGCCCGGGCCGAGCGGCGCACCCGCGACCAGACGGAAGGCGTGGATGGGCTCGGCGATGTTCTTGACGGGCTGCAGCCCGAGGTCCTCGGTGCGGGCCGGCAGGCGGCTGCCGATGGAGCCGCGCACCGCCGCCGACACGACGATGCCGCCCGGCTCGGCCAGCGCCTGCAGGCGCGCGGCCACGTTCACGCCGTCGCCATAGACGGTGCCATCGGCCTTCTCGATCAGGTCGCACAGGTGCACGCCGATGCGAAAGCGCAGCGGCTCGCGGCCGACCGGCACCGCCTCCAGCCGAGCCAGCGCGCCCTGCACGGCCAGCGCGCAGGTCGCCGCGCCCGCGGCGGTCTCGAAGATGGCGAGCACGGAGTCCCCGGCCATGTCCACCACTCGCCCCGCGCTGGCCAGGACCTGGCGCCTGAAGACCTCGCGCGCAGCCTCCAGCGCGGCCACGGTTGCCCGCTCGTCCAAGGCCATGAGCCGCGAGTAACCCGCCGCATCCGCGGCAAGTACGGCCATCAGGCGCTCCCTGAAATCCGATCCGCTCACGGGTGCATGGGGTGTGGAGTGGCCGCCGCCGAATGCTAATCGACGCAGCCGCGGATGAGTGCGGGGCCCATGCATCCGGCAGCAGTACCATCCCCGCTCGATCATCAGACCCGGGAGATGGGCATGCGTCGCTGGGTGTACGCGTGGGCGGGCTGGATCGGCCTGCTCCTGGCCGGGCCTACGGCCGGCGCCGCCGCCGCCGTGGCGCCCGAGCCGCTCGTGCTCTACAACCGCGAGGTGGCCGAGCTGCGCGCGAGCTTTGCCGGGCTCACGCCCGCGCAGCGCGTGGAGCGTGCGCAGCGGCGCTTCGCGGCGCTTTCGGCAGCCGAACTGGCCCAGGCGCCGCGCCTGCAGCCCTCCAACGCAGAGGGGCTGCCGGGGCTGCTGCTGCTCGTGGGCGACAAGCCCGTCTTCACGCTGCTGCAGGCCGATCTGGACCCCGAAGACCACCTGTCGCTGGCGCACGCTGCGGAGCGCGCGCGGCTGGCCCTGGGCGATGCGGCCTCTGCCCGGCAGGCGCAGGCTCGCCCGCAGGCCTGGCTCGTGGGCGGCGCGACGCTGCTGGCCGTTCTCGCGGCCCTTGCGGCGCTGGCCTGGGCGGCCGCCCGCGCGCACGGCCAGCTGCTCGGGCGCGCGCAGGCCCTGGTGCGCGGCAGCCAGGCCGGGCCGGCGGTCTATGCCCGACTGGTGGGCCTGCGGCTGGCCGTGGCGGCGCTGTGGGTCGCCCTGGGCCTGGCCGCCTACGGCGGGGCCATCTTCGCGCTCGACGCCTTCGCCTGGACCCTTCCCTGGGCCGATCGGCTCACCGGCTTCGTGAGCCGGCTGGCCGGGTGGGTCGCCACGAGCCTGATGGACGCACTGCCCGGGCTCCTCACCGTGGGCGTGGTGATGCTCGTGGCGCGCGCGATCCAGGAGGTGCTGGGCACCTTCCTGCGCCACGTGCAGGCCGGCCGGTTGAGCGTGCCCTTCCTGCACCCCGAGACGGTGCAGGCCACGCGGCGCGTGCTCAATCTCTTCGTGTGGGGGCTGGCGCTGGCGGCGGCCTACCCCTACCTGCCCGGCGCACAGACCGACGCCTTCAAGGGCCTGAGCGTGCTCTTCGGGCTGATGATCACGCTGGGCTCCACGGGGGTGGTCACGCAGCTCATGAGCGGGCTGGTGGTGGTGTACTCGCGCGCACTCAAGAAGGGCGACTTCATCGCCGTCAACGGCGTGGAGGGGGTGGTGTCCGAGGTCGGTGCGCTGGCCGTGAAGGTGGTGAACATGCGCAACGAGGAGATCACGGTGCCGCACGCCGTCATCACCTCGCACAGCGTGCACAACTACTCCAAGCTCGCCGGTGAGCAGGGCACGCTGCTGTCCACCAAGGTGACCATCGGCTACGACGCGCCCTGGCGCCAGGTGCACGCGCTGCTGGTGGCGGCCGCAGAGAAGACCCCCGGCGTGCGCGCCGAGCCGCAGCCCTTCGTCTACCAGCGCGCGCTCAGCGACTTCTACGTGGAGTACGAGCTCTTCGCCCACATCGACCGGCCGCTGGAGCGCGTGCCCATCGTCTCGGCCCTGCACGCCGCGATCCAGGACGAGTTCAACGCCCAAGGCGTGCAGATCATGTCGCCGCACTTCCTGGACCAGCCCGCCGAGCCGGTGCTGGTGCCGCGAGCGAAGTGGTTCGAGCCGCCGGCCCGCTAGGGTGCGCGGAAGAACGCCAGCGGGCTGCGCGCAAAGCGCGCGAGCAGCACGGCGCCGAGCTGCCACAGTTGCGCAAAGCCGAGCTGGCGCGACTTCATGGCCACGTACAGGGCCAGCGCGAAGCTCACGAACAGGTTGACGGTGGCGATCCCGATCACGCCTGCCAGCGCCCACGGGAGCACGGCGCGCACCTCGCTCCAGCCCAGGCCCACGAGCGCCGTGCCGACGTTGGCGCTCGAAAACGCCACGTGCCGGATGTCCACGGGCAGCCCGGTGAGCACGCCCACCGTGCCCACCAGGCCCAGGTACATGCCGAAGAAGAGGTTGCCCAGGATCGCGCCGTAGTGGGCGTCGACATAGCGGCCCAGGCTGGCGGCGCGCGCCGGCCCGAGCCAGGCAAAGCGCGGCGAGCGCGCCACGCGTTCGCCGAGCTCGAGGTAGCGCGCCTGGTTGTCGAAATACCCCGACACCAACCCCGACAGGAAGAGCCCCACGCCCGCCACCGCGGCAAAGAAGAGCGCGCCGCTGGCCAGCGGGTGAATCTCGGCGAGCATCTTGTGCAGCTTCTCGGGCGGGGCGATCGGCGTGCCCATGAGCGGCGTCCAGGCCCATGCGATCAGGCAGGCCAGCGGAAAGGCCAGCCCCACGTTGCCCAGCACGGCCACGAACTGCGTGCGTACGGTGTTCTGCGCCAGGTCGGCCAGCCGCTCCAGGCGTCGCTTGTCGTGCGCGTCCTCCAGCGTGGCGGCGATGGCCGCAGCCGTCATGGCCGGCTGCTTGGTGGCCACCACGAAGCCCAGCATGTGGATGAGCACGAAGCCGATGCCGTAGTTCAGGCCGTAGACGATGCCCGCCGTGAGCGGGGGGGCAGGTGCAGCAGGGCGAGCTGCAGCTTGAGCAGCGCCATGCACGCGATGACGACCCCGCCGCCGGCGGCCGCGCGCGCCATGTGCAGCCACGCGCGGCGGTCCTGCGCGATGTAGTGCTCGCCGTGGCGCGCGGCGTGGTCGGTGACGTTGCGCGCCAGCAGGCTCACCGTCTCGCCCAGGTAGGGGCGCAGCCGGTTGCGCCGGTTCTCGCTGGCAATCGTCTCGCGCAGCAGCAGGGTCGCGGTGGCGGCGGTGGCGTTCTCGCCCAGCGCGGCCAGCACTGCGCGCAGCCGGACCACGATCTGGTCCATGCGCGCAGCCAGGTACGTCAGCCGCACCGACACGCCGATCTCGCGCAGGCGGCGGCGCACGCGGGCCAGCGCCGTCTCGCACTGCGCGAGCAGCACCTCGGCGTCGCGCCCCTCCTGCACCGAGAGCGGGACCCCCGCGCTGCGCAGCCGGTCGAGCCCCGGCACGAGCAGCGAGTTGAGAGCCAGAAAGGGCGATTCGTGGCGCTCCAGCGCCGCATCGGCGCGCAGCAGCTCGCGGTCCAGCGCGCAGCCGGCCAGCCGGTAGGACAGCATCCGCGCCGCCTCGGCCAGGCTGGCGCGCACCGCGACGTAGGCTGCGTCCCCGGCTGCAGGGGCGACGGCGCCCAGCACCTGCGACCAGGTCTCGTCGGTCACGAGCCCAAGCCAGCGCTGTTCGACCGGCGTGAAGAGGCGGTGCACCAGCTCCGCGTGCGAGCCGCCCTCCGGGGGCAGAGGCAGCAGGCGCTGCCCGATGCGCGTGGCCAGTTCGAGCGCGAAGCCCTTGGCGCTGTGCAGCCCGGCCTCGGCAAAGAAGGCCTGCTGCCCCGGAGTGGAAAGCAACAGCCGCGCCGCCTCGCGCAGCCGCTCGCGCTGCGCAGGCTGCTCGCACAGGGCAAGCAGGGCCCGGTTCACGTGCTCGGCCTGCGCCGCCGGGATCGCGCTGGGGTCCGGGCGCACCGAATCCAGCGCCTCGTGCAGGGCGTCGATGCACGCCTGCCGGGACGCTGCGGCCGGATCGAGCCGCTGCTACAGACCCGGGACGGCCGGCGGGTCGGCGCTGGGGCCTTGGGACATGCTGTCCATTGTCGCCGCGGTGCGGCGGGCGAGTGCAATCAGCCCCGTGGCCAGATGTCCAGCACCGCCTGCTCACGGCCCGCTCCGGACTCGAGCACCTGGTAGGCCACGGTGGCGAAGTCGATGCGGCGCAGGTCGATGCGCCGCACCTGCCGGTTGGCCATCGTGTGGAAGTACACCGCGCGGTGGGCCAGGTCGCAGGCGGTCGTGACCTGCGTGGCGCTTGCGATGTCGGCGGCCGTGCGGCCCGCCGGGCCGGTGACGCCCACCGGGATGTTGAAGCTGTCGAGGATGCGAAAGGCCTCGAAGACCGCCTCCTGCGCATCGGCCAGCGGCCGGGCCGTGGCGGTGAGCACCGCGGCACGCACGAAGCGCGAGGGCGGCGTGAAGTCCCCGGGCAGCCCCAGCAGGCCCGAGCCCGAGCCGAAGGGGGCCAGGCGCAAGCCGTCCAGCGCGATCGGCTCGAGCGGCGCGGGCGACAGCCCGATGTAGTTGCGCAGGTTCGTCAGGTGCCAGTCGTAGGTGGGCGAGTTGGTGATCACGCCCAGGAAAGCCTCGTGCACCCGGACCTCCCCGCCCTCGACGATCTCCACCACAATGGCCTGGCCCGACACGTCGGCGATCTTCCAGTGAAAGGGCAGCGGCGCGCCGCCGAAGCGCGGATCCTGAACGTCCACCACCCGTACCTCGTGCAGGTGGGCGCGGACCTCAGCCACCGTGGCGAAGCTCGACAGCAGCCACTGCATGAAGTCGCCCACGCTGGCCGTGCGCGCGGCCTGTGCCGGGTCGTAGGGCGCCAGCGAGCAGCAGCCGGGGAAGTAGTACACGCCCACGTACAGGCCCGCCTCGTTCAGCCCGTCGGGCCCGTAGGGCTGGCCATAGGCCGTGACCGTGACGAAGCCGTGGGCGCCCTGCCATCGCATGCCGTGGGACCCCTCGGGCGTGAGCGCGGTGTAGCGGTGCCCCCTCGGAAAGATCGCGAAGCGGTCGTGGTGGGCGTCGCCCAGTGCCCACTCCACGGTTCGCGCCACCACCACGCTGCCGTCTGCAGCGCGCAAGGAAATCCCGGTGCACATGCCGATTCTCCTGTCGTTCGTCCTGCTCCTGGGCTCCTCAGCCCGCAGCCGCACCGGCCGGGCCCGTCACAGCAGCCCCTCGATGGGCAGCCACGACAGCACCTGCGCGCCCACGCGGCGCAGCAGCCCGGCCTCGGGCTCGCGCACGTGCACCACGCGGCCCGCGGGGCCACGCTCCTCCCACTGCAGCTCACCGGCAGCCGATAGGCTCAACCGGTAGGCGCCCCCGGGCAGGTCGCGTTCGATCTGCCCGGACAGCTCGCGGTTGAGCGCGGGGCTGTCGATCACCAGACCCATCTCGGTGTTGAGGTTGGCCGAGCGCGGGTCGAGGTTGAAGGAGCCGATGAACAGGCGCTGCCCGTCGGCCAGGAACACCTTGCCGTGCAGGCTCGCCGCCGAGGAAAAGCCCAGCCGCGTGCGCCACGCGGGTGCGGCCTCGCCCACGGGAGAGGAGGCATGGGCCTTGAGCTCGTGCAGCTCGATGCCGGCAGCCAGCAGCGCGCGCCGGTGCCGCGCGTAGCCCGCGTGCACGGCCATCACGTCGGTGGCGGCCAGCGAGTTCGTGACGATGCGCACCTTGACACCACGGCGCGCGAGGTCGACAAGGCCCTGCACGCCGGCGTCGCCGGGCACGAAGTAGGGTGAGACCAGGTCCAGCGTGGCGCGCGTGCCGGCAATCCCCTGCAGGATCGGCTCGGTGATGCGCCCGGCCTGTGCGGCCGGCGCGGGCCCGCGTGCGGGCTTGTCCGGCACATCGGACAACACCTGCACGGGCGCCCACTGACGCGCCGGGTAGGCCGCCAGGGCCGGGCCCGACAACCACGGCGTACTCTGCAGCTTGGACAACAGCGCAGCGACCTCGGCAACGCCCGAGGGGTCGGCCAGCTCCTGGCGCTGCCGGGCACGCACGGCCGCATCGGTGGGCTCGAGCAGGCCGGCCAAGGGATAGGCGCGTGCGCTGTTCCAGAAGGCGTCGAAGTGCCGCGCCGTATCCTGTGCCGCCGGGCCGAGCGCGAGCGCGTCCAGGTCGGCGAACAGGGTGTCCGCGTCCACCCCGTAGTAGACGTCGGCCACGTTGCGCCCGCCCACGATCGTGGCCAAGCCGTCGGCCGTGAAGGACTTGTTGTGCATGCGGTGGTTGAGCCGCACGAAGTCGGTGAGGTAGCCCAGCGACTTCATGCGGCGCTGGCCGAAGGGGTTGTACAGCCGCACCTCGATGCCCGGATGAGCGTCCAGGGTCTGCAGCCAGTCGTCCATGCCGTCGCTGCCGTTGTCGTCGAGCAGCAGACGTACGCGCACGCCGCGCTCGGCGGCGCGCCAGAGCTCGCGCATCAGCATGCGCCCGGAAGGATCAGGGCGCCAGATGTAGACCTGGATGTCCAGGGCGCGCTGCGCCTGGCGCGCCAGCAGCACCCGCGTGGCCAGCGCCTGCGCGGGGTCGCGCAGCAGCACCAGGCCGCTGGCGCCAGCCTCGGCCGGGCGTGGCTCCAGGGCTTTCGCCAGGGGGCTCTCGGGGCCTGCGACCACGAAGGCCTGCGGCTCGCGCTCGGGCAGCGGCGGCAGGGAGCTGGCGCAGCCCGCCAGCAAGACCGCCAGCACAGCCAGCATCCCGCCCGCACGGGATGCCCGCACCCTTGCGCGGGCCTGGGTGTCGGCCCTGGCGCCGCGGGCTGCCTGGGCGCATGCGGGGCGGGTGGCGGGTGGGATCAGGCTCATCTCGGCTCAGGATAGTCGAAGTGGCGGTCGCAGCCTGCCCAGGAGGGATCCGATGCGTGGTGGTGTGGCAGCGTAGCGGGGCGTGGGGCGCGTGGGGCGCGTGGCCTCACGCCCTGCGCCGACAATGCACCATGGCCCCCATCGTCTGCAGCCTGCGTGTACTGGCGCTCATCCCGCCAATGACGCAGCTGAACACGCCCTACCCCTCCACCGCCTACCTCACCGGCTTCCTGCGGGGGCGGGG